>JAJCXL010000525.1 GCA_029263435.1 Acidobacteriota bacterium
TTGCTCGATCCTCCGGGCTGCGGCGAGCACGACATCTTCGCGCCACGGTGCGGCGGCGACTTGTACGCCGATGGGGAGGCCGGTCGCGGACGTCCCCGCGCGGACCACGGCGGCCGGCCATCCGGTCAGGTTGTGAGTCATCGTGTAGCTGAACCCGCGATAGTGGCTCGGGAGCTCTTCCGGCGTGAGCGCGGGCATCGCGTTGACAGGTGAGAGGACGACGTCGAAGCGATCGAAGAAGGAAAGTGCCCGCGCGCACCACGCATCCCACCGATCCCGCAGGGCCACGACGACGTGGGGTGCCTCGGTCTTGGCTTCGAGATAGCGTCCAAGGGTGGTCTCGTCGAGAGACGTTCCGAGTGAGGTCAACATCGATCGGACCAGCGCGCCTCCGTCCCAGCCTCGGAGGAGACCCGAGTGGATCTCGATGGTCTCCTCTATGCCTTCAGGACGCGCTTCGGAAAAAGACGCTCCGGTGTCTCGTAAGGCGAGCACCGCTTGTTCGACGACGCTCGCGGTCTCGGGCGAGGCCGGTACGACCCCGTCGTCGACGTAATACGCGCCCCGGAGGAGGCCGAGCTCGACATCCGAGGAGCTGCGAAGGGGCACGGGCGGGATGAAGGGATCTTCGCCGTCCGGCCCGGCGAGGACCGACAAGAGCAGGTCGAGGTCTTCGACATAGCGAGCGAGCGGGCCGGCGTGAGACATCCGCTGATAGAGACCTCGAGGTGGCGGGACGTGGCCCGTTCGAGGGATGCGTCCGGACGTCGGTTTGAGGCCGGCGACCCCGCTGAAGTGAGCCGGTAGTCGGATGCTCCCGCCGAGATCGCTACCAATGTCGAAAAACGAACCGCAAGAAGCGATGATGGCGACCGCGCCGCCGCTCGACCCACCCGGCATCCGGCGTGGGTCATAGGGATTATGAGTGCGGCCGTAGATGGAGTTGAACGTGTCGTAGGAGAGCGTGAGCTCGGGTGTGTTCGTTTTACCGAGGAGGATCGCGCCGGCCGCTCGGACTCGAGCGACGACGGTCGCGTCTTTGCGAGGCACGTGCGCGATGCATCCGAGCGTTCCGTAGGTCGTCGTGAGCCCCTCGGTGTCGAAAGAGTCCTTGATCGTCATGGGCACGCCGTGCAGAAGGCCTCGGCTTTCGCCTCGAGCGATCTGCTGATCGGCATGGCGCGCTTGTTTCAACGCCCGGTCCGCGCACAGCTGAACGACCGCGTTGAGTGTCGGATTCACGGTCTCGATGCGATCCAAGCACGCCCGGACGATCTCTTCGGAGGAGATCCGTCGATCGCGGATCGCGGCCGCGAGCCTTGTGGCCGAGATGCTCAACATATCCGTCGTCAAAGCGGTGTCTCCGTCGTTGATTCTAAGTTTTATTGCGTGAGTGTGTGGGATGTTGATATAACGCGCCCGCTAACTGTCAGGAGGAGCCTTATAAACGATCGAGTGTCCGACCCGATATCCGAGGACCAGTCCGAGTTGATGAAGCTATGGGTGACGCTCGTCGGCACCGAGCGCATCGGCAGCTTCGTCTCCGGAGAGGTCGAGCCCGGGACCGGCTCGCGCGTGGTGTTGACCAGCGCGGCCGATGAAGGTTTCCTGGCGGAGTACGAGGACGCGGGGAGTGGTGTCGTCGACCGCGCGATCACGACTGCGGTCGAAGCTCAGCGCGCGTGGATGAGCGAGAGCGCGGCGGCGCGTGGCCGGTGTTTGCTCGAGATCGCTCGCAAGATCCGAAAGTTGCGCGAGCCCCTTGCTCGGTTGGAAGCAATCGCGGTCGGCAAGCCCATTCATGACGCACGGATCGAAGTCGACAAGGTCGCTGAGATGTTCGAGTACTACGCGGGCTGGTGCGACAAGATCTACGGAGACGTCATCCCGGTGCCTTCCGGCCACTTGAACTACACCCGTCGCGAGCCCTATGGGGTCGTCGTTCAGATCACGCCCGGAAACGCTCCGCTGTTCACTGCCGGCTGGCAAGTCGCACCTGCTCTCGCGTCAGGTAACGCGTCCGTTTTGAAACCCTCCGAGCTCACACCGCTGTCGTCGGTCGTTCTAGCGAGCGTGATCGCAAATGCTGGAGTACCCACCGGTCTCGTCAACGTGTTGGCCGGATTCGGCCACACGGCGGGAGCGGACGCGCTGTCTCATCGCGGCTGCTCGAAGGCCGTGTTCGTGGGCTCTCTTCCTACCGGCCGCAAAGTAGCCGCGCTGTGTGCCGAGCGGCCGATTCCCTGCATTCTGGAGTTGGGTGGGAAGTCGGCCAACATCGTTTTCGAAGACGCCTCTTTCGAGCGTGCCATCGACGGCGCTCTCGCGGCGGGCTTTGCCGCGAGCGGACAGAGTTGCGTCGCCGGCTCGAGACTATTGGTGCAAGACAGCTTGTATGAGCGTTTCGTAGAGCGGCTCGCCTCTGCTGCGGCCGAGATCCCCATGGGGCATCCGTTGGACGAGAGCACGCGTCTTGGCCCTATCGGAAGCAAGGGCCAGTTCGACAAGGTTCAAGAGATTCTGGCGGCTGCGGCTGAGAACCATCGGCTGCTCGTGAGTACGGACGCGCTGCCGGCAACAGGCTTCTATGTCGCTCCGAGTGTGGTCACCCAAGTCAAAGGCTCCGATCCGGTGGCTCGAGAGGAGATCTTCGGTCCGGTCGTCTCTGCGATCGGGTTCAAAGACGAAAGCGACGCGATAGCGATGGCGAATGATACGGAGTTCGGCCTAGCCGGCGCCGTGTGGACTCGGGATGTCGGTCGTGCCCACCGCGTCGCCGCGGCGGTACGGGCGGGTACGTTTTGGATCAACGGGTACAAGACCCTGCACGTGTCGTCGCCGTTTGGCGGCGTGTCCGAGAGCGGCTATGGGCGCTCCAGTGGCTTGGAAGCTCTCTACGAGTACACGCGCTCGAAGAGCGTCTGGGTCGACACGAGCCTCTAACGTGGCGCCTTCGCACGAGCGCTACCCTCGAGTCGTTATCGACCTCGGGCTCATCCGGAAGAATACCGCCCTGATGATGGAGGCGTGCCGCGAGAGTGGGGTCGAGGTCATGGGGGTGACGAAAGGCGTGGCAGGCGATCCCCGCATCGCCCGGACCCTCGTCGAAGAAGGCGTCTCCTCTCTCGGCGACTCCAGGCTCGATAACTTGGAACGACTCGTCGAGGCGGATCTGGGTGTGCCTCTGTGGTTGCTCCGAGCGCCGAGCCCGTCGGAGGCAGCGGCATGTGTCGCGCTCGCGGGCGGAAGTCTTCAAAGCGATCTCGGGACGCTCCGCATGGTCTCGGATCAAGCGCGACGGCGCCGCGTCGTTCACCATGTGCTGTTGATGGTCGATCTCGGCACCGGAAGGGAAGGCCTCGATCCCGCGGATCTACCCTCTGCATGTCGAGAGGTCTCCGCAATGGAGGGGATCGTCCTCGATGGACTGGGCGTGTATTTCGACTTCAAGAGGACTCCGTCGTCGCTCGTCCGAGACCTCGAGGCACTGAGTGAGCTTTCTCGCGAAGCGGGCGTGCCGGCAGGGATTGTCTCCGGCGGGGCTTCGAACGTGCTCGAGCTGGTCATCGACGGGAGTCTGCCGAAAGCCGTGAATCATCTCCGGCTCGGTACCGCACCCTTGCTCGGGCTTTTCAGCTCGCATGGTCCCCGACCCATCGACGGCTGGGCACGCGATACGGTCGTGGCGGAGGCAGAGATCATCGAAGTGAAGCGCCCGAGAAATGAGGCCATCGCCTCACTCGGACACTTGGATGCGCCGATGGCTTTTCTCTTTCCGGAAGCGCCGGCCATCGAGCTGTTGAGGCAATCGAACGATCACACAGTGCTGCGTACGACGCAGCCGATGGAAGTGGGCGAGCGCATCCGGTTCCGACTCGGCTACGACGCTATGGCCCGGCTCGCTGCTTCGCCGTTTACTCGGACGAGCTACCGGGAGGACTGAGGTCGGCGACGATCGAGGGATTGGTCTTTGGCTCGAGCGATCCCTTCGGCCGTATAGCCGGCCGCTCGCGTCGGATGCACTTTCGACGGGCGGCTTCCACTTCGGCGAGGCTCAAGCCGCCGCTGGCACCGGCGCGACGCGTGTCGTCGCCCTCCGCCGGAGGAGCGGCTTCAGGCGATGGTGACGAGACATCGTCGCCGTTTCCATTCGAAAGCGCGGCTCGGATCGCTGCGCCCATGGCCGCGGTCTCCCCAGTGATCAAGTCGAGCTGGGCGACCTTTCCGAACACCTGGTGGATCGCTTCTTTCACGAGAGGCATTCGAGTGCCGTCGCCGACGGCGAAGACTCGGTCGAGCCGAGAGGCAGACAGCCCCGCGTCGTTCAAGGCGCGTTGAGATAGTTGACGGGTGCGCTGTACCAGCGAGCGGACCATCGGCTCGAAGCTGGTGCGCCCGAGCACTTTGTTCAAATGAAGGGGACGACCTCGGATGGCGCTGATGATCGGAAGGTAGATCTCGGACTGCCGGCAGACCGAAAGGTCGTGCTTCGTTTTCTGGACCGCGTCTCGCAGCCGGGTCATCGCGACATCGTCGGTTCTCAGATCGATGCCGTGATCCGCCTGGAACTCTTCGACCAGCCAATCGACGATGGGTTGGTCGAAGTCATCTCCCCCGAGCTGATCATCGCCGGAGACCGCGAGCACTCGACACAGGCCGTCGCGAAGCTCCACGATGGACACATCGAAGCTGCCCCCGCCCAGGCGATAAAACGCCGCAAGACCGGCATCCGTTCCCAGGAGCTGTCCCGCGAGAGCGATGGCAGAGGTTTCGTTGACGAGGCCTACCACTTCCAGGCCTGCGATACGGCCGGCATCGATCATGGCCCGCCGTCCAGCATCGTCGAAGCTCGCCGGGACGGTGAGGACCGCGCGGTCGATGTCCTCCTCTAACGCTTTCTCGGCATCCGTTCGCAGCGAGAGCACGATCTCGGCTGCGATCGCGGGTGGGCTGTAGACGTCATTCTCGATCCGCAAGCAAGCGTCACCGTTATCGGCTTCCAGCAGAGTGTTGGGCAGTGCCAAGGACTGGCGGACGATCTCAGAATCGAAGCGGCGACCGAGCCACCGCTTCACGCCGAAGACGGTGTTGTAGGGGTCGGTGAGGGCCTGCCGCTTGGCGAAGCCTCCGGTGAGCGTGACTCCGGGTCCCGCGAAAGCGACGACGGACTCGACCGCAGGCTTGGTCAAGACTCGCGGTCGCCCGTTTCGAATGACAGCGACGGCGGAGCTCGTCGTTCCCAGATCCAGTCCGATGGTGCAGCTCATTACGCGCGCTTCGCCGAAGATCTCGGCCTAAACCAGTCTAGCAGGGATTCTCCGGATCCAGACGAAAGACGAGCCTGTCAGGAATGCCGCCACCGGCGTATCGAATCAGAGTCCGAGCGCCAAGGTGACAGCGGCCAGGGTCGGGTCGATGACGGCGACACCGAGAGATTTCGACAAGGGGGTCCGATAGGAGGCCATTCCCGCACATCCGAGGATGAGAACGTCGGCCCGATGGTGATCGCGCAGGCGGGTCCCGGCGGCGACGAGACGATCCATCACTTCGGACTCTCCCGGCCCTTCCGCCCCTTCAACGAGACCCGTGACTCCGATTCCGATAGCGACATCGCCCGCAAACCGCTCGGAGAGTCCTGCGGCACGAACGGCCCGCGCGTGCCGGGGGATGGAGCCGTCGAGGATCGAGAGGATTCCAAAGCGTTCTCCCCTGGTCAACGAGACGGCCATCGCCGCTTCGGCGATGCCATAGACCGGCTTTGTCGTCGTCTCCCGGGCGGCGTGGAGCCCGGGGTCACTGAAGCAGGCGATCACGAATGCGTCCGCGTCGTCTCTCTCCGCGACTTGACGGCAGATCGGTGCGACCACGGCGTTGACGTGAGCCTGGGTCTCGATACCCGGGGGGCCGTCCGCGAGGGTCACGCACGCGATCTCCGGACCTCCGCTGAAACGCAATGGCTCGAGCGCTCGGTCCATTCCGTCCGTGACGGCTTGGGTGGAGTTGGGATTGATGACGAGGATGCGAGCCATGCCGAGCGGGTTGGCTAGCGGAGCGCGAAGCGCGCCTGCACCATGATGCAGGCCCGTGCCAGGTAGTTGAACCCGTGCTCCTCCAGAAACGCCAGCGCTTCGTCGCTCTCGGCCCCGGGTTGGAGCCAGATATTGTCGAGACCGAGCTCGAGACAGGTCTGCAACACTTCCAAGGTCTGCTCGGGAGGCACGACGATGTTCACGACGGTAGGCGAGGCGGGAAGCGCCGCGAGCGTCGCGAAGGATGGATCTCCGTCAACGGTGGCTCGGTTCGGATTCACCGGATAGATGACGAAGCCTTTGTTCTTCAGGTCGCGATAGATGACGCTGCCATATTTGTGGGGATGATCGCTCGCGCCGACCACGGCGATGGTCGTGCTGGGCTCTTCGAGCAGTGCCGGGATGTCTTTTGTGGGCATTAATTAGGGCTCGTTCGCTCTTCGCTCACTCGGAAGCACGGCGCACTTGCGCCGGTCTCGCAGCAGATGTCTTGGTTGCCGCTCGGCTACTGGCTCTATTCTAGCGTAGTGCGCTCGCGCCGGATCAGAGCGAAGGGGGGTTGGTACCCGCCGAGGTCCTCTTCCAGCGTTCGGGCGAGAGCGAGCGATACATCCTCTCGCCACGGAGCCGCCGCGATCTGGATGCCGATCGGAAGACCGTCGACGGAGGTTCCGCACCGAACGACCGTGGCGGGCCATCCCGTCAAGTTGAAGGCCTCGGTGTACCACGACGCGTAGTCGATGGACTCGCTCGGGGCGAGGTGCTGGGGTGCGGGGTGGGCCGTGACGGGACAGACGATGGCATCGTAGCCACCCATGAACGCGAGCATCTCTCGGCGGTAGCTCGCCCATGCTTCGATCCGCTCATACGCTTCGGCAGCCGAAACAGCGGCCGTCGGGTCGAGAAAAGGAGCCAACCAAGGATGCGGCTCGTCGGTGCCCGCGCGCGCGAGGCGACGTTCGATACCGGCGCCGCCGTCGGCGAACAGAGAGAACATGACCGCGTCGGTGCGCGGGATGGGCGCGGGCCGGTCTTCTCGAACGAGGCATCCCCGATCGCCGAGGGCTTTCGCCGCCGCGTAAACGCTCGCCTGAGTGTCGGCGTCGGCCGGCACGTGCGTGTTGTCCGTGTAATACGCGACTCGAAGGCCTTCGACGTCGACCGCCGCGGAGTTCACCGGCCCGACCGGAGCGATGGCGGGGTCTTTCCCGTCCACGCCCGAGATGATGTTCAAGAGAAGCTCGAGGTCCTCGACCGTGCGAGCGATCGGCCCCACGGTGGTGAGCGACTCGAGCACGTCGTCGAAGCCGACGATATGGCCGGTCCTCGGGACCCGCCCGGATGTGGGTTTCAAACCGGTGACTCCGGCGAAGTGTGCGGGGGCGCGAATGCTCCCTCCGGTATCGCTACCGATGTCGAACGGGGAGCCGAACGCTGCGACGATGGCGGCCGCACCCCCGCTGCTCCCTCCCGGGCTCCGACGGGGATCGTAGGGGTTGTTCGTGCGGCCGTAGACGAGGTTGTCCGTTTGCCCCGCGAAGGTCAGCTCCGGAGTGTTGGTCTTTCCGAGCAAGATCGCTCCGGCGCTCTTGAGCCGGCTCACGACCGTCGCGTCCGCTTCGGGGACGAACCCTTGTCGGCCCTTCGTTCCGGCGGTCGAGAGGACCCCCTTGGTGTCGAACGAGTCCTTGATCGTCATTGGGACGCCGTGCAGAGGTCCCAACGCCTCGCCCGAGGCCACAGCGGCGTCCGCTCGACGCGCGTGCTCGAGCGCGTCTCTCGCCGTCGTCTGTACGACCGCGTTGAGGATCGGGTTCACTTCTTCGATCCGTCGCAGGTGCGCTTCGACGAGCTCTACCGAGGAGAAATCTTTGCGGGCGATCCCCGCGGCGAGGGACGTCGCGGAAGACGACGCCAAGTCGTCGAGGGCCGATGGGCCGGAGCGCACCGTGACCGGCTCGACACCGCAGCCCGACAAAGCCGCGCCTGCTCCGGCGAGGCTCAAGGTGCGGAGGACGCGCCGCCGGGACGGAAGCTCGAATGCTCGCATGGCGTCGACGATAGGCGAGTTCGTTTCTCGCGGCAACTCAAACGGGAGCGTGCAGACGGCGCTCGACCGAGCTCAGGAGCCTCACGAGGGGCCACAGCAACGCGAGGTAGACTCCAGCGGCGAGGACCAAGGGCGTCGGGTTGTATGTGAGACCTTGGGACACGCGCGCCATCCTCAATAGCTCGGGCAGCGCCACCACGCTTGCGAGCGACGTGAGCTTGACGACTTCGAGCGTGTTGCTGATGAGGTCGGGCAACACATTGCGCACCGCTTGAGGGAGGATGACGTGAGCGAGGGTCCGCGTCGTGTTGAGACCGGTGCTCCGTGCGGCCTCCCACTGCCCCCCGCCGACACTTTGGATCCCGGCGCGAAAGATCTCACCGTAGAAGCTCGTGGTATTGAGAAAAAAAGCGAGCGTCACCGCCTGGAAGTTCGTGATCTCGAACCCCGCGAAAGGAAGGCCGTAATAGAGGAAGACGAGCAGGACGAGTGGTGGAAACGCTCGAAAGAAATCGATACACGCGATGAGCGGCCACCGGACGGCGCGACGCCGGGACCGATAGGCCAGAGCCACCGCGATGCCTCCCGCCATGCCGAGAGGAATAATGACCGCGCAGAGTTTCAGTGTCATCACCAAGCCTTGAAGTAGGTAGGGAACACTCGCCGCGACCACGTCGCGATTGAAGAAGCTCTCGATGAGACGCTCCATCATCGTTTCCAGGCGAAGCGCGTCTCCACCCACCGGCTGAAGACGACGAGCGGGGCGAACAACGAGAGATAAGCGAGGGCAGCGAGGGTCAACGGAGATGGGTTCGCCGTTTGGGCCTGGACATTCGAGGCCTGGTTCAAGATCTCGGGAACGGCAATGACGGAAGCGAGCGCGGTAGCCTTGCCGATCGCAATCGCGCGATTGGTCAGCGGCGGAATGGCGAGCCGAATGGCTTGGGGGAAGATGACGAAAGAGAGGGTCTGGGCGGTGCCGAGGCCGGTGGCGCGCGCCGCTTCCCATTGGCCCGTCGGCACCGATAGGAGCGCCGCCCAGAATATCTCTTCGGAGAACGCGGCCAGAACGAGGCTGAGTCCCAACCACGAGGCGGCGAAGCCGCTCAGGCTGATCTCGACATAAGGCAGCGCAAAAAAGATGAGAATGAGAATCACGAGCGGGGGGATAGCGCGAAGCGCGTCCACGAGGCCTACGATAAAGAAATTCACCAGCCGTATCCCGCGGG
>JAJCXL010000526.1 GCA_029263435.1 Acidobacteriota bacterium
GGATGGCCAGAGAGATATCGACGCGATCGGTGAGTCCGTAACTGATGAAGGTCGTGAACTGGTTGACCCGGGCCCGGATGCTGTTATTCGTCGACACGACATCGATGCGACCGCCGCCGAGCTCTGCGCCGTCGTGCTCGAACACCGCCGGAACGTTGTCCACGTCCAGACCTTCGATGGTGTTGAAGTTGAAGTTTTGAAACGTGAACCCGAAGCTGAAACGGCCGCCGCCTCGGGTCTCGGCGCGCTCAGCGAGGATGGGGCCGAAGCTCTGGCTCGAACGCTGGAACACACCGAGCTCGGAGTCGAACTCATAAGTGAAGCCCGACGCCGGAGACGGAAGCGGAACAGAAGCGAGCTGACTCGTGAGCGCGACACCGAACTGAGTGAACTGAGACTGAAAGTCGCTGTTGAAATGGGCGGAATGTGTCTCTCCGCTCGGGAGGACGGCCAGACTGTCGACGATGAGCCCTCCTTCACCGTACAGATTGGTGAAGATGGTGGATAGCTCGTCGACGGGAACGGCGACGTTGAACGGAGTCTTGTCGTCCTGAGCGAGCGCAAGTTGCGCGGTGAAGAGAAGGGTAAACGCCACGAGCGATAGTCGTCTTGACATCTGAGGTGTCCTCATCGAGTTTCGGTTTATTGACAGGGTACTTATTGAATCTGAACGATGACCCATCCGCTGCCTCTTCGCGCGAGTGAGAACGTGGCGGGCCGTCGATTGCCGTTTTGCGATCGGCCGCCGACGGTGATGGTATCGGAGCGAGTGGCCGTCACCGTCGCCGCGTCACCATTGATGGCGATGCTTTCGATCGAAAGCTCCACGTCGTGCGCGTCGACGGCCTTGAAAGAATCCTCCAGCCGTTTCGATTCGTTTCCGGTCAGATTGGGCTTGATGCGGCGATAGAGATCGATGTCCTCGGTCTCGATCGCGCGCTCATAGCCCGCGATCGTTTGCCGAATCGCAGCGTCATCCGCTTGAGCCGACGAGACCGGCGTCGTCGGGGCGGGCTCGGGGTCGGGCGGTGGCGTGGGCGCAGGGGCAGGAGCGGCGGTCGCGGCCGCGCGTTGCTGGCTTGCCGCCTGAGCGCGCGCGGCTTCCGCTTCCTCGAATTCCCGTCGAGCGGCCTCCAAGTAGGCCGTTGCGGTCTCGTAGCCCCTGGCGGCGGCGGCGAAGTCGCCCCCGCTTTCGAGCTTCTTCGCAGCGGCTTCCTCCGAGAGGGCTCGCTGGTAGGACGGAAGTCTCGTCATCGCCGCATCCGAGGGCTGGCTACGCACGCGGTTGTAGGCGGCTTGAATGCGATCGAGCTCTGCGCGCGACTGTTGTTGAGCCTGGGCGACGTTTTCTTGTCGCCGCTGCGCTTGCTGCCGTTCGGCTGCCGCGGCTTGGGTCTGTGCGCTTCTAGCGCGCTCGAAGCCGTCGCGGGCGGCCAAGAAGTTCTGCGCCGCGTTCGTGAACTCGCCGTTGTTGAACTCAGCGAGCGCGGCCTGTCTTTTCTGGTCCGCTTGCTGAAACGCGGATTGGCGCTCCGCGCCCGCGGCGGCGCGGCGCGACCGGTCCATTTCCGCCTGAGCTTTTTCGGCCTCACCCTGGAAGTGCTGGTTGAGCTGGCCGTGAAGCTCGGTTCCGAGCGGGTGGTTCGGCGCGAGCGTGAGCACGCGACTGAGAGCGGCTGCGGCGGCTTCGGTGTTGCCGGCTTCGAGCTTGGCGCGCGCGTCCGTCACGGCGGTATCGATCTCGGCCATCGCTTGCTCGGCCTGCTGCTGAACCCGGAGCGCTTCCGCGTTTTGCGGATCGCTTTCCAAGACTTCCCGAGCTTTTTCGAGCGCGCCTTGGTAGTCGCGCCCTTCGAGGGCTTGAACCATGATCAGTTGCTGACTTTCCGTCAGTGCCTGGCTCAGTTCTTCGACGCTCGGACCGTTCGCGGATGGCGGGCCGGAGAAATAGTAGAGGCCGGCGCCGATGGCAATCGCTACGACGGCGCCTCCGATGTACAGCCCCATGGGACGTGGCCCGTGGATGCCGCTGATCGAGCCCATCGATTGACCGGACATCTCGCGGCGGCGCATCGTCCCGCCGCGGCTCCCCGATGCGGAGGAGCCGACGCTACTTCGGTTGACGCTTCGATCGATGCGCGAAGACGGCGTGCTCGGGTGGCTCGCGATCGTCGACGACATGACGGTGCCTTCCATGCCGCTCGTTAGGGTCGAGTCTGCGAACGCAGATGCGGTCAGGCCTCCGGCGCGGATCCTGCGTAAATGCTCACGCATGTCGTTGCCGTCCGCGAAACGTCCGTCCGGATTCGGGTCGAGCGCGCGATCGACCATATCCACGAGAGGCTGCGGCAGGTGGCTGTACTTCGACAAAGGCTCGCGCTCGCCCTGGACGACTTTGAACATCGTCGCGTGGATCGAGTCCGCGCTGAAAGGCTTTTTCCGCGTCAGCAGCTCATAGAACACTGCTCCCAAAGAGAAAATGTCGGATCGGGGATCGACCTTCAGGCCCTGCACTTGCTCGGGCGACATGTAGTTCGGAGTGCCCATGACGTGTCCGGTCTTGGTCATCTCCGAAGACGATTCATGGACCAGTCCGAAATCGAGAATCTTGATCTGGCCCTTCTTGGTAATGTGGATATTCGCGGGCTTGAGATCCCGATGAACCAAGTTCGCTTCATGCGCGAAGCCCAAACCGTCCGAGATCTGCTCCATCATTCCGAGAATCTGCTCGACCGTCAGAGCTTTGTCCGCGCGAATGAGCTCTTTCAAATCCTTGCCGTCGAGCAGCTCCATCACGATATAGATGTTGCCCTCTTCTTCGACGAAGTCGTAGATGGTGATGATGTTCGGGTGGTTGAGCTGTGCGGCCATCTTGGCTTCGCGTCGGAAGCGCTCGATGAGCTCCGCGTCACCGTCGAACGTATCCGCGATGACTTTGATCGCGACGTCCCTGTTGAGGACCGGATCATGGCCTTTATAGACCTCGCCCATGGCGCCCTTGCCGAGCTTTCCGACGATCTCGTATTTGCCTAGGTTCTTGGGGTCTTTCGCCATTTCAGCCCTTCGTTCCGTCCAAGCACAGCCCCCCCTGAGGGCATGCCAGACAGCCGTAACTACCGTGTTTCAAAGCTGTCTGATTCCGCGTCCAGTTTAACATGGGATTTCTACGGCGCTCAAACGTTGGTACCTGTATAAGACGGCCGTAACTCACCGGATGCTCACAAATAAGGACGAACTTGCTATCCTATTCCGATGGCACAAGTATGCCCCGCTTGCTCGCGAAGAAACGGCGACCGTGCGACGAAATGCCTCTATTGCTCAGAGGCGCTCGAGCCCGCGGAAGCTCCCGAAACGGCGACCTCCGACACCGTCTCCGCCGCTCCGCCGGATCAGAGCAGTACCGAACACTCCCAGCTCGTGATCTTCTTTCCGGGAGAGGGCCGCACCGAGACCACCGTTTCGCGCCTCGCAGAGATTTCGGGGTTGTCACGCTACGAGGCACGAATGTGGCTTCAGGCGAGCCGTCCGCGACTGTTCCGGCGAATCGAGACCGAGCCCCTCGCTCGGGAGCTGTCGGAACGAATGACAGAGGCCTCCATCCCTCATTTTCTCGCGCCCGAGGCGTTAGTCCGCGCGACCGCGATGGCGCGTGCCAAGCGAGCCGAGCTCGGCGAACGACATTTCGAGCTCGTCATCCAAGACCGCACCACGACGATCCTTTATGAAGAGCTTCTTTTGCTCGTCCGCGGTGAGATCACGCGCGCCAATCATGACGACAAGCGATTGGGGACGGCGAAGAACGTGACTCGAAAATTGACCCCTGGTCTCCTGCTGCACCTGTACCGTCGTGACCAGAACTTAGCGGTGGAGATCGACCCCGAGAACTTCGGCTGGCCGGCGCTCGGAGAGGAAGCGAGCCCATCCTCGCTCGTGAATCTGGAGCGATTCGTCAAGGCGCTCGCAGACAAGGCGCCTCATGCCGCTGTGGATCGCACGTTCGACCTGGAACCTGCGGTGCTCTCCCGCTCGGGGAGCGACACCGAGCTGACGCACATGCTCTCGGACGGCGGGTTGGGCACGCGGGGCGTGGTGTATGACAACGGTGAGCAATTCCGCTTTTACTCTCGTTGGCGTTACCAGCTGGAGCGTCACCTCTCGAAGAGGGAGGAACCCCCTGCGTAACACTTACATCTTCGCGTAAATTGTGCGCTCGACTCGGGGCGCGGCCACGGTCGCCGTGTTCGCAATGAGCTGTAAATAAAAGAATTACGTCGCTGATGCCGAACTGGCAGCAGTCTTGCTTTAATGGTCTGGTAATGAGACGCGACGGATGGCTCACGGTGTGGCTCCTCGGAGTCGGCGCGACTGGTCTTTGGGGAGCGCAGGCGAGCGACGAGGCCGCTGACGTGCAGCGCTACCGCTTCAGTGCCACCGCGAACGTCGTCCATCTCAACGTCTCGGTGGTCGATAAGAAAGGCAAGCTCGTCACCAACTTGGAACGCCAAGATTTTACGGTGCTCGAGAACGACCTCGCTCAAGAGATTACTCATTTCTCTCGGGACGAATCGTCGCCCATCGACGTCGTGCTCCTCGTGGATGCGAGTGGCAGCATGGACGTCAGTGAGAAAACCGCCAACGCGCGCAACTCCGCTATCCAGCTCATTCACGGGCTTGGACCGGAAGACCGAGTCTCGGTCTATGCGTTCGATAGGGATCTCTACATTCTCTCCGAGTTCACGAACACCAAAGAAGAATCCATTGAGGCCTTGACCAAGCTCGAGCCGTTCGGCTCCACCGCGCTCTACGATGCGGTCGTGACGCTGTCGACTCGGGTCGTCCATGAAGGGTTCGGACGCAGAGCCATCGTCGTGGTCACCGATGGCGTCGACACTTCCTCATCTGCATCCATCCAAGAAGCGGTCAACAAAGCGGCCACGGTCGACTTGCCGGTCTACGCGATCCGGGTGGTCTCACCCGTCGACGATCCCGACAGCGACTTGTTCCTCGGCGTCCACGGGGCGAGCTTTCGTGGCCAAGATGCGCTACGGCGCTTCGCCACCGATACCGGTGGCGCCATGTTCGAGGGCAGCCGTTGGAGTCAGCTCGTCGCCGCCTCCGCCCGCATTCGTGAAGAACTGAAAACACAATATCGTATCGTCTATGTCCCCCAGATTGAGTCTGAGCGCGGCGGGTTCCGTCGCATTCATGTTCGAACGCGCCGGCGGGGGATCGAGGCTCGAACCCGAAAAGGTTACTTTCCCAAGAAGAGCTCGAGTCTCGTCCGACCTCGTCCGGCGAGCTTATACACGCAATAGTCAGGAGGTCCCACATGTCTAAGAGCAGTGCATGGTTAGCCGCGGCTGCGGTGCTGGCGTCGACCGGATTGGGTTGTGCCACGAAGAAATATGTCGGAAAAGAAGTCGGGGCGGTCAACCAGAAGGTGGAAACGCTGAGCGACTCGGTGGAGCGCAACCAAGAGCGCATTGGCCGCAACGAAGAAGAGATCGGTCGCCAAGACGGAGAGATTCGCAAGGTCGACGCGAAGGCCGACGAAGCCAATCAGCTCGCCGCTTCTGCCCAGGGCGATGCGGACCGCGCTTACTCCGAAGCGCAGCGAGCGATGAAAGGGAAGCTTCTCTACGAGATCACGCTTTCCAATGACAAAGTCAACTTCGCGCTCAACACTGCTGAGCTCTCCGAAGACGCGCGCGTCCTCGTCGACGAGCTCGCGGCCAAAGTCAAAGCCGACAACCGTGGGCTTTGGATCGAAGTCGAAGGCCACACCGATGCGACCGGTGAGGCGACCTACAACAAACAGCTCGGCGAGAAGCGTGCCGTGGCCGTCCGCGACTATCTGTATACGACCCACGGGATTCCGCTCCACCGAGTCGCGGTCTACAGCTTCGGTGAAGACCAGCCGGTTGCCGACAACGCGACCCGAGACGGCCGTTCGAAGAATCGCCGCGTGGTGGTGAAGGTCTTGGAATAACAAAGAAACTTGCTAGCCCGTTCGGGCTAGTGGGAGCCCGGCAGGCCCCTATTCCGGCGCGCGGGGGTCTGCCGGGTTTATGCGTTTAGGGACACTTCCCGGTCGTTTGCCTTTGGTGGCACCCAATGTCGCCGTCGCATGGAATAAAGTGTTCGCCATCCGGTAACCCTTTATGACCCCCGAGGGGAGGCATGGCTTGGGTAGTCCAGCCCGCACCCAAAATTGGGAACGAGACGGCGACATGGATCGCTTGGTCGTGGTCCGTGTGCGGGAAGGTGATAGGGACGCTTTCGCGGAGATCGTCAGGGCCTATCAGCGTCGGGTCTACGGCGTCGCCATGCGGATGACGAGGCGTCACGAGGTGGCCGATGACATCGCTCAGGATACGTTCATTCGAGCGTTCAAGAGTTTGGACCGCTTCGAGCTGGGCCGCCCGCTCGGCCCTTGGCTCGTGAAGATCGCCGTGAACCTGTCGCTCAACTATCTGACCAGCGCTTCCAGACGGGAGCAATCCTTGTACACCGAGGATATGCCGGAGGGCCCCGGAAGAGAGATCGATCCGGGCCGGGCGCCCTTCGAGTCGGATCCGCTTCGGCGGCTCGCCTCGCGCGAGCTCGAAGACGCTCTTGGCCGGGCCGTCGATCGGTTGAAGCCGGATCACCGCGCGGTGTTTCTTTTGAAGGTAGATGAAGACATGCCCTATGACGAGATCGCGGAGGCTCTCTCGATCTCGCGAGGGACGGTGATGTCACGTCTGCACCGCGCCCGTGCTGAGCTC
>JAJCXL010000527.1 GCA_029263435.1 Acidobacteriota bacterium
TCGCCCACGGCGTCAACGACGCCATCGAGCAACGCCTCGCCGACGTCGCCCAGATCGAGCACCACCGGGAGCACGCATGAGCCCTTCCCCAGCGTTCACCCGGGGCATCGAGATCGCCGGCGTCGGCTCCGCACTCCCCGATCGCATCCTCTCGAATAAAGACCTCGAGACGATGATGGACACCAGCGACGAGTGGATCGTCCAGCGCACCGGCATCCACGAGCGCCGCGTCCACGACCCCGACACCGGCCCCAACACCACCACCCTCGCCACCGACGCGCTCAACAAGGCGCTCTCCCACGCCGGCATGCAGGGCTCGGACCTGGACCTGATCATCTGCGCCACCATGACGCCCGACATGCCCACCCCCTCGGTCTCGTGCCTCGTCGCCCACCACGTCAACGCCGGCCAGATCCCCGCCTTCGACCTCAACGCCGCCTGCTCCGGCTTCGTCTACGCCATGAACTGCGCCCACGACATGATCCGCTCGGGCGCGCACAAAAACGTCGGCGTCATCGGCGCCGACCTCATCACCCGCTTCATCGACTACTCCACCTTCGGACGCGCCTCGGCCATCCTCTTCGGCGACGCCGCCGGCGCCTGCGTCCTCCGCGAATGCGACAAGCCCGCCAAGGGCCTGCTCGCCCAGTCCATGCACACCGACGCCTCCCGCGCCAAGCACCTGTTCATCCCCGGCGGCAAGAACGACTTCTTCGAGATGGACTACGAAGAGCGCCGCGTGCTCCGCGTCCAGATGAACGGCCCCGCCGTCTTCAAGTTCGCCGTCTCCACCTTCCCCAAGCTCATCGAAGAGACCCTCGACAAGGCCGGCGTTGACGCCCACGAGGTCCACCACTACATCTGCCACCAGTCCAACGCCCGCATCCTCACCGCCGCCCGCGACCGCTTCGGCCTCCCCGAAGACCGCTTCTACATCAACATCGGCGCCCGCGGCAACACCGTCTCCGCCTCCGTCCCCCTCATCCTCGACGAGCTCACCCAGGCCGGTCGCGTCGAAGAAGGCCAGAAGATCATGCTCCTGGGCTTCGGCGCCGGCCTCACCTGGGCCTCGAGCCTCTGGCAGCTCTAGACCGTGTCTTGGACTGACATCGTCGACGCGACCGCCGCTGTCCTCTCCATCGCCTCGATCCTCACACTCCCGCTCGGGGCTTCTCTCGCGTGCGTATTGAGCATGCGCCTTGTCCCGACCCCCGGTTCTCGAGACCGGTGCCTGCATTGCGGCTACGACCGGACCGGTCTTGAACGCCACGCCCACTGTCCCGAGTGCGGCCTCACTCCGCGCCGCGCCAGCGAGGCGCCCCCCAGATCGAGGCGTGTGCTCTCCTACTGGCCGGCGACCGCTCCGCTCATCATGATGGCGGTCTTCGTTCTTGGTGGACTCTTCGTCCCGACTGCAGGTATCTGCCTTGTTGTTGGGTTCGAGCTCTTCTGCGCGATGCTGATCGTCGCCCAGTTCATACGCGTATCGCCCTATCTGCTCCCCGCGATGCAATCCGCCATGGCGTCGATCGCGTTCCTTCCCCCCGTAGGAATCCTGCTGCTCGTCTACCTCGCCGCGCTGGCGACCGCCCATTCAAACCTGAATGCCGGGGTCTGTTTCGTCCCCTTCGCCGCCGCGGGCGGTACGCTCGGGCTCAGCGCCGCTGTTTCATCCGTGCTCACGCTGCGTCGAGCACTCCGACGAACCCCGCTAGAATCTACCCCCGATTCCGACTCACTCTGAGGGAGTCTCTATGCCAGACACCATCGCCATCCTCTGCCCCGGCCAGGGCGCCCAGTCCGTCGGCATGGGCAAAGCCTGGGCCGACGCCTCCGCCGAGGCCAAACGCGTCTTCACCGAGGCCGACGCCATCCTGGGCGACTCGCTCCCCGCCCCCCTCTCCCAGCTCTGTTTCGAGGGCCCGGTCGAGACGCTCAACCGCACCGACGTCTCCCAGCCCGCCATCTTCGCCGTCTCCGTCGCCAGCTTCCGCGGCTGGATCGAGACCACCGGCCTCGGGCCGGGCGATCCCTCCGTCGAGGCCGCCGCCGGACTCTCCCTCGGCGAGTACACCGCCCTGCACATCGCCGGCGCCTTCGACTTCGAGCACGCCCTCAGGCTCGTCGCCCTGCGCGGGCGCGCCATGCAGGACGCCGCCGAGGCCACCCCCTCGGGCATGGTCGCCCTCATCGGCGCCGACGAAGAGAAAGCCAACGAGATCTGCGACCGCGCCCGAGGCGCCGGCGAGGTCCTCGTCCCCGCAAACTTCAACGCCCCCGGCCAGGTCGTCATCTCCGGCTCCGCCAGCGCCTGCGACCGCGCCCAGGCCGTCGCGCAAGAACTCGGCCTCCGCGCGACGAGGCTCCAGGTCGCCGGCGCCTTCCACTCCCCGCTCATGCAGCCCGCCGCCGACCGCCTCGGCGAGGCCCTCGCCGACACCCCCGTGCAGATGCCCATGGGCCCCGTGATGTCCAACGTCACCGCCGAGCCCCACAAAAACCCCGCCGAGATCCGGCGCGGCCTCTTCGACCAGCTCACCTGCCCCGTCCGCTGGGCCGCCTGCTGCGAGTTCATGATCAACGACCTCCCCACCGCCGAGTTCCACGAGCTCGCC
>JAJCXL010000528.1 GCA_029263435.1 Acidobacteriota bacterium
GCGAGGCTGAACGGGTTGGCGGGGTCGTTGTGATACTTCCAGAACGACTCGAGCTGTGGGTCCCACAGGTGGAGCCCATTCTCGGTCCCGACCCAGAGACGGCCGCCGTGGTCTTCGAACATGACTTGGATGCGGTCGGAAGCGAGGCTTCGGCTGTCGTTCTCGTCGTATCGGAACCGGCGGAAGGATTCGGATTCCGGAAGGTAAAGGTTGAGTCCTGCGTTGTAGGTGCCGATCCAGACGCGGCCGATGGAATCCACGAACACGGTCCGCACCCGGTCTTCGCTCAAGCTGCCGGCGTCGGTCGGATCGTTTCGAAAAGTTCGAAAACCATCGGTCGAAGGATCCCAGCGGCTCACCCCGCCTCCGTCCGTCGCGATCCAAAGATCTCCTTGCGTGTCCTGCGCTATCGCGCGCACGTTGCCGCTCGAAAGCAGTTTTGGCTCGGAGGCGCCATACGGATAGCGCACGAAGCGGCCGTCGGCCTCGAGCCGGTTCAATCCGCCTCCATCCGTACCCACCCATAGGCGCGAGCTCCGGTCCTCGAACAGGACCCACACTCGGTCGGAGCTGATCGTCGACGGATCGTCCGGATCGTGTGAGAACACCTCGAATCGTTCGCCGTCCTCGGTCAGTCTGGCAAGTCCTCCGCCGTTGGTCCCGACCCACAAAGATCCGTGACCGTCGACCAGCAGAGAGTAAGTGTTGTCACTTGGAATCGATGAGTGGTCCTCCGGGTCGTGGACGTGGACTTCGAATCGATAGCCGTCGTAGCGGTTCAGGCCTTCTTGGGTCGCGAGCCAGATGAAGCCGTCGCGATCTTGTGCGATGGCGTGAACGGCAGCTTGCGACAGACCGTCGTCCATCGTAATGCGTTGAAACGGGATCGTTGGACGGCTCTGCGCCGCGGCGCTGCCGAGAGAGAATGCGGAGCACAGGATGAGAGACAGAAGTGCTCGCCCGGTAGGACCCTTCCGCGGACGGCGTTGCATACGCACACGCACTCGGGCGACGAGACTCAGCGTCACGACAACTCCTGCGTCCATCGTCGAAACGTTGGCTCCGTCACGCCCATCAATGCCGACCCAGTGGCGACGTCCAGAGGCACCTTTTCGCAAACGCCTTCGAGGAGCAGGTCTCGGGCTCTCTTTCCGAGATCTTCGCCCGAGTCTTCCGCAGCGCTTATGAGGCTCGCTAGCAACGCTCGGATTCGTTCCCAATGGGGCGGTGGTGACTCTCCGCTATTGCTGGACGCGCGCGCTTTCTTGAGCCGGCGACGAAAAGTGGCTTCCGGCATGCCGATCCGGCCGGCCGCCTGCCGCATGACCTCTCTCGATTCTCGGTTGGCTTCGAGGACGAGACCATGAGCGAGCCACGTCCCAAGAGGCGGAGGGGTGTCGTTTCCGCTTTCGAGAGCGAGCTCGATGGCTTCGGAAAGTGCGTCCCGAAGACTGTCCCAGGTCGCGAGGTCCTCGACCGGGACGACCGAGGTGCGGTCGAACGTTGGGTTGGTCGCGGCGGACTGGCGTTCCGCCGGGCTCGTCTCTCTCGCCTCGGCCCCAGACCCATCTCCGAAAGGCATGTCGAGCCCGAGAACGTCGAGGGTGATCTCCAACCCTTCGGAGAGGATCACCGCTTGAAGGATGCGATTCTGGAGCTCTCTGACATTTCCCGGCCACGTGTGCTCGACGAGAGCTCGCTCGGATCCTGCACTCAGTCGGCGAAGAATCCCTTTCTGATACTGGACCGAGAATTTCTGGAGGAAGTGGCGCGCGAGGTATAGGACATCGTCCGGCCGCTCTGACAGTGGAGGCACCTTCAAGTGCACGACGTTCAACCGGTAATAGAGGTCGGCGCGAAAGCGTCCTTCTTCGGCTTCGCGGGCGAGATCGCGATTCGTCGCGGCGACGACTCGAGCGTCCACCTTGCGGACCCGACTGCCCCCGACCGGAATGACCTCCTTTTCCTGGACGAATCGAAGAAACTTCGCTTGAACCTCGAGAGGAAGCTCACCAATCTCGTCGAGAATCAGGGTGCCTCCGTCGGCCTCTACGAGTCGTCCTATCTTGCGCTGCTCCGCGCCGGTGTAAGCGCCTCGCTCGTGGCCGAAGAGCTCGCTTTCGATCAGGGTCGAAGGCACCGAGGCACAATCGACGATGACGCAAGGTTTGTCACGCCGGTCGCTGAGCCGGTGAACGGCGCGGGCGACGAGCTCCTTGCCGGTCCCGCTCGCTCCGGTGACGAGCACGGTCGCGTCCGTGGGGGCGACTCTCCGCGCGGTCTCCAACAAGGACTTCATCTTCTCGGAGCGGTAGACGAGCTTCGTTTGCTGCACGGCTTCACGCAGCTCATCGAGCTGCACCCTCAATCGCTGGCTCTCCGCCTCCTGCCATGCGAACTGCTGCTCCGCCAGCTGCGCTCGGTCGAACGCGATGGCGAGCTGAGAGCCGAGCGCCTGGAGAAACCCGATATCGGCGGCATCGACTGCGAGTCGGTCCGCACGCCCGTCGAGATAGAGACACCCGAGCGTTCGGCCGCGAGCGATGAGCGGCACGGCGTAAGAGTGAACTTGCGCACCACCCGCCATCGTCCCTTCAACGACGCCGGCATCGACCACGCTCTCCGATCGCATCGCCTCGGAAACGAGCGCCATGGCGTCGCGCCCGAGGGTTTCTTGCTCGACCAGCTCGGTCTCGGTGTCACCGCGCCTCTCTCGACGGAGGGCATGCATCACTTCGGTGTCACCGGATTCAGCACTGGTGCAGACCGCGATGTGCTCGCCCTTGAGGAGCTCCAGCAGTCGTTTCGCGAGCTGAGTGATGAGCTCTTCCACGTCCCTGGCGGCGGCCACGGCGCTCATCGCCTCCGACAAGAGCGTCATGTTGCGATAGTCCTTGGCCATGTTACCGGTGAAGATGTCGCTCAACGGATCTGCGGTCTGCCCCTCGCGCCCCTCGAGCTCCGGGGTCCACTCTTCGAGTTGTCGACCCCCGCCGTGTCGCGCCGCACCCAACGCGCGGTCTGCGCGACGAAGCAGAATCTCCGGCTCCGGCTTCTCGTCGGGAGCGGGTTCCAAGGTGGCCGCACCCACGCTGAAGCTGAGGGTGATCGCGCCGTCGAGAAACGGGAGCTCCCCGAGCGTGCGACATAGTTTCGTTCCTACGGTGCGGGCCGCGCCGGGATTGGATTCGCTCAAGAGAAGAGTGAAGATGGCCCCGCCATATTTCGCGATGACATCATCCGCGCGCAGCACGCATCGCAGCCGAGTCGCGATCTCCCCGATCACGAGGTCGCCGGTCGGTCTGCCGAACTGC
>JAJCXL010000529.1 GCA_029263435.1 Acidobacteriota bacterium
AAGGGTTCGCACTTCGTTCGGCGCTTCGATGAGCATCGTGTGATCGCTGAGCTCTACCAGGACGCTGTGATGCGACTGCCCGGCCAGAAACCAGACGCCTTCAGAGACCTCGTCCGCCGTCACCACCGCCGGCGGCGGACCGGCGATCGGAGCGGCCGTCACCGCTAGCTCCGGAGCCGCCAAGTCGCCAATGTCTCCGTTCACCGCGTGGGCCGTCATTCGAAGCTCAGTCAGCGCATAGTCGTCGATGGAGACACTCATCCGTGTCGGCAACATCACGCCGTCGACACTCACGTAGTCCGCATAACGCGCTTCATACGTCACGTCCCGAAGGTTCGGGTGACTCGTCATCGACGTCACCCGCGTCGGAAGCTTGCTCGAGCCGTCAATGGCAAGCGTCAGCTCGACGCCATCCGCCGTCGTGACGTCGATGAGGCTTTCGCCGTCGATATCGTGCGCGTTGGCGACGCTCGAGGATGCGTCCATCGCGGCACGGACCGCGGTGAGCGGATAAAGATAGAACCCCAACCGGCGCTCCTCCGCGGTCGCATTCGTCGTTCGTGTCGCGACGCCATCCGCCCCGATGTCGTAAGCCACGTCACCGTCGACACCTCCGACGTCACGCATGGGATCCGGTCCTCGAAAATAGAGGAAGCTCGGGGTCCGCGTTTGCTCGATGCGGCTTCGCTTCGCGGGGATATCCATCGACTGCCGATAGTCGCTCAGCGAGAACGACTGCCCGGTGGCGTCCGGGGTCAGGTCCTGCCCCAGGTTCTTCCGCTCGCCCTCGCCCTCGAACGACAGCGTCGTGACAGCTTCCACAGCCGCACGACCTCCGAGCGCCTCAGCGGCGTCTTCGACGACCTGCTGCTCCGGTGTCAGCTGTGCGCATGCGCCGACGGCAAGTAAAGCGATCCAAGTACGACGACCCACGGGCCACCTCCAATGATGTGTTGAGTGATTCAGATCTCGACCGATCGATCCGGCAGTAACGCGCTGACGTCGACTTCGACGTCGGGCCACGAGAGCGGCGACACGCGAGTGTCTTCGACGTGCACGGTCCGAGAAGCGTAGCGTCCAGCTTCGGGCTCACGCATCACGACCAGCTCCCGATCCACCAGGTTTAACACCCAGTAATCACGTATTCCCGCCTGAGCGTAGAGCATCGCCTTATCGCCGAGATCGGTTCTAAGAGATGCCGCAGCGGCCTCGACCACCAGCAGAGGGAGCCTCCGGTCGGACGGCGCTTCGGAGAGACCCGGTGTAGAGAGAACCATCACATCGGGCTCCGGCTGGGAATCGAGGCTATCGAGACGAAGGCCCCCCTCCATGACCACACCCGCTCGTCCGGCAAGCGCGTCTCTCAAAACAGCCGCGATCTGATTCGTCGCCACCGTATGCGCCCAGCTTTTCGGGCTCATCGGAACGACCAGACCCCGAACGAGCTCCACGCGTTCGTCTGGCCCGAAAATGCCGGCCTTGCCCATCGCGTGATACTCCGCCACCGTGAACAGGCGTGAGACTTGCTCCGTCTGGCTCGCCATGTCGTCATTCTACCTCCGTCATGGAGGTGTGACGAAAACGAGGTGGCTCGGCCTCCCTACTCTAGTGAAAGACGTGCGCTCAGATCGCGACCGATGGATCCGGCAGCAACGCGCTGACGTCGACTTCGACGTCGGGCCACGAGAGCGTCGACACGCGAGTGCCTTCGACGTGCACGGTCCGAGACGCGTAGGCGCCGTCCACCGGCCCGCGCAAAACGATGAGCGCGCGCTCGACCAGGTTCACGACCCAGTACTCGGGAACACCCGCCTCTGCGTAGAGCTTCGCTTTATCACGCAGGTCATAGCGAAGGGAGGACGACGACACTTCAATGGTCAACAACGGCGAGGACTGGGCGGACCCGAGCGTCGTTAAATCCGGGCTCGAGCAGACTAAGACGTCTGGCTCCGGCTCCGAATCGAGCGTCTCGAGTGGAAGTCCCGGCTCGACATAGACACCGGCTCTTCCCGACAGAGCGATGTGGAAGAAGAGAAATATTTGCTGCGTCGCGAGCGTATGCGCGAGACTCTTCGGGCTCATGGGGACGACCACGCCCCGGACGAGCTCCACTCGCTCATCCGGCCCGAAAATGCCGGCCTTTCCCATCGCGTGATACTCCGCCACCGTGAATAGGCGCGAGACTTGCTCCGTCTGGCTCGCCATGTCGTCATTCTACCTCCGTCATGGAGGTGTGACGAAAACCGGAGGCCTCAACCTCCCTCTTGCGTGCTACGCTTTCGAGCCGTGACGGCTTCGGACCTCCTCGACACCCATCGCGCTGCCATGAACAGGTGGCTGGCACTTTGGGGTGTGCCCGATCTCGCGGAGAAGAGCACCATCGAGTGGAGCAGGCGCATGACGTCGAGCCTCGGTCGGAGCCACCCTCAGACGCGCCTGGTGCGGGTCGCGGCCTATCTCAAGCAAGCCGACCCGGCGCTGGTCGAAGAAGTGCTCTGCCACGAGATGGCGCACGTCGCGGCCTATGCCATTCACGGCGGGCGAATCCGACGACCTCACGGCCCGGAATGGCGCCAGCTCATGCAAACGGCGGGCTATCCTCCGAAAGTACGCATGGCCGTGCCGCCGGGACTCGCTCCGCCGAAGCGAAAGCGCACCCGCCGCGCGTACCTCCACCTGTGCCTACTCTGCAAGATGACTCGCCTCGCCGGCCGAGCGATGAGACGTTGGCGCTGCGCCCGGTGCCGGCGCAACGGATTCGACGGAAAGCTTCGTATCGCGAAGCTTGGAAGCTAACGTGACTCGACAGCTCCGCCGGTGGGCGCTGCGCATCCTGGTTTACGGCTCGCTTTTCTTCGTCGGGCTCCCCATCATGTTCTCGTTCATCATGACCGCGACCCACCCTCGAGACCGCCTGGCAACACCGCCGCCGCACTACGACGCGGTCTCGGTGATCTCTGGAGATCTCGAGCTCCGTGCATGGC
>JAJCXL010000530.1 GCA_029263435.1 Acidobacteriota bacterium
TCTTCGTCGGCACGTCTCGCCAGCACACAAAATGACCTCGAGACTTATGCAACGATTCACTGATGCAGGGGACTAGCAGTCCGTGGCGAAAGTGGGGCGTTGCACCGAGAGGGGCGAGGCGCCCGGCTGACAAGGCGCGACTGTTCGAGAATATTGGGCATATTTGAGGGCGGAGCAACGCAGTCAGCCGGGATGCATCGCTCCTCGAATGCAGCCGTACTTTCACCACGGGCTGCTAGCGCGCGCTCCTCTATTTTTTGCTCGCCGCGACCGAGCGTGCTAGTGTCGGTTCATGTTCGCCCGTACCGGCAATCCTGTCTCGCGCATCGTTCCTGACTACTGCTGTTGTAGCAGGGGGGCGCGCGGCCTCCGGTTCGGGTGGATTCTCTCCCAACACTAGCTGCGACGTCCCCCCAAAGCTGATTCACTCGTCGAGCGGAAACGCTCGTTGTCCAGCTCTCCACTGTCAAGGACCAACGACCACGAACAGGGGACAAGAACGTCATGTCGCACGTGTACATCATTCATGAGAACAGCGCCTGGACGGCGCCTCTGATCGGCCAGCTCGCGAGCCGGGGCATTCCCTATCACGAATGGTTTCTCGATCGCGGTTTTTTCGATCTCACATCCGAGCCACCCGCCGGCGTCTTCTATAACCGCATGAGCGCGTCTTCCCATACCCGTGACCACCGCTTCGGGGCGGAGCTCACCACGACCGCGCTGTTGTGGCTCGAGCGTCATGGGCGACGAGTGATGAACGACTCGCGCGCGATGAGCTTGGAGATCAACAAGGTAGCGCAGTATCACGCACTCGCGGCGCACGGGATCCGCTCACCCGCGACGGCGGCGGCAGTCGGCCGGGAAGAGATCGTCGAAGCCGCCAAGAGTCTGGGGGTCGATGCCTTCATCACGAAGCACAACCGTGGCGGCAAAGGGCTTGGGGTGCGTTTGTTCCGGAGCCTGTCGGCGCTCGAGGATTATGTCGCGGGGCCGGAGCTCGAAGAGCCCATCGACGGCACGACACTCGTGCAGGAGTACATCGAGTCTCCGGATCAGACCATCACCCGCATCGAGTTCATCGGGGGGCGGTTCCTTTATGCCGTTCGAGTAGATACTTCGGAAGGATTCGAGCTCTGCCCGGCGGATGTCTGCCAGCCAGGTGACGCTTTCTGCCCCGCGACGGAGTCGGAGCGTCCCAAGTTTCGAGTCGTCGAGGGCTTCTCGCATCCTCTCATCGCTCCGCTCGAGAGATTCCTCGCCGAGAACGGAATGAGCGTCGCCGCGGTGGAGATCGTCGAGGATGCCGACGGAGTCGCCTACGCCTACGACGTCAATATCAACACCAACTACAACGAGCAGGCCGAGCGAGAGGCCGGCGTTTCAGGAATGGGAACCCTCGCCCAGTGGCTCGGCGACGAGCTCCAGCGACAAACGCGAAACGTCACCTTCGAAGCCTGCGCTATCTCCTGAGGGCGCGAGTCGCGCTTGCGCGAGGCCGCGTCGAGCGGCGAATATCAGGGCGTCAGAGAATCGGTATGCCGAGCGTTTCTTTCACGTCTAATTTGAACCGCCATCTGGATTGTCCGCCGCGGGCCGCGGCGGGTGCGACGGTCTCGGAAGTTCTCCAGGCCGTGTTTCACGACAACCCTCGGCTGCGCGGCTACATCCTCGACGAGCAAGGCCGGTTGAGGCAACACGTCGTCGTTTTCGTCGGCGGCCAAGCGATCTCCGACCGCGAAGGGTTGACGGACTCGGTCGAAGAGGAGCAAGACATCTTCGTGATGCAGGCGCTGTCTGGAGGTTAGGGGGGATCATGTCCGATCGATTAATGGTCGCTACCAGAAAGGGACTCTTTCTCTACGAACGCGGCGCTGGAGGTGCATGGAACGTTGGAAATGAGAGCTTCATCGGTGATCCGGTCACGATGGTGCTGTCGGATCCGCGAGACGGCGCGCTCTACGCCGCGCTCGATCTCGGCCACTTCGGGCCCAAGCTTCACCGCTCCGATGACGGTGCGCGCACCTGGACCGAGGTCTCCGTCCCGGAATACCCCGCCGCAAAGGACGACGACGACAAGAAAGCGCTCAAGGTCATCTGGAGTCTCGAGCCCGCTGGAGCGGATCGAGACAACGCGTTGTGGGCCGGCACCATCCCCGGTGGTTTGTTTCGGAGCGAGGATCGGGGGGAGAGCTGGGTCTTGAACGACGCTCTGTGGAGCGACCCGTTGCGAGAAAAGTGGTTTGGCGGCGGCTTCGACGATCCCGGTATTCATTCGGTCTGTGTCGATCCACGAGATAGCCGGCGAGTCGTTGTCGGGGTCTCTTGTGGCGGGGTGTGGATCACCGAGGATGGAGGCGCCAGCTGGCGAGTCAGCACCCGCGGGATGTACGCGGAGTACATGCCGCCCGAGCTGCGCGAAGACTCGGCGATTCAAGATCCACATCGCGTCGTGCAATCCCCACAGGCGACGAACGTTTTTTGGGTGCAACATCACAACGGAGCGTTTCGCTCGACGGATCGAGGAGAGAGCTGGCAAGAGATAAAGCCGCCGCCATCCGCGTTCGGCTTTGCCGTGGCGACGCATCCGATGGATGCGAACACCGCGTGGTTCGTTCCGCTGGTCAAAGACGAATGCCGGATCCCGGTCGACGGGAAGATGGTCGTGGCCCGTACTCGAGACGGGGGAGAGAGCTTCGAGCAGTTACGCTCTGGCCTTCCTGCAGGTAACGCCTACGATGTCGTGTTTCGCCATGGACTCGATGTCGACGACACGGGTGACACCCTGGCGATGGGCTCGACGACCGGAACCTTGTGGGCGTCGAACGATCAAGGCGATCGGTTCGAAGTCGTATCGAACTACTTGCCGCCAATCTATTGCGTTCGCTTCGTATAGGTGCGGCGTCGCCGTTATTGACAAAATATAAGTGTTCTTATTGGCATTCGTCTTGTAGAATTCCTCCGAGGCTTTATCAGCTAAGGAGACGAATATGGCGAGCCCCGAGGAGCATCAGCAAGTCCATCAGAACGTAATACGGCATTTCATCGAGACCGGTCGGGCTCCGCATTACACCGAACTGGCCGCGACCCTGAAAGTCGAGCCTGACACGGCGCGCCGCCTTCTTCACGAAACGGCGAGCGAGTGCCCGTTTCTATTCGCGTGGATGACCCCGGATACGGACGTCGTCGCCGCGTGGCCGCCATTCTCGAACCTGCCGAATCAGAATCTCGTGAGCGTCGACGGTATCCAGAAATGGTACGGCCAATGAGGGATCGAGGCGCTGGCCGTGAGCCAGCTCTTTCCTGGAAAAGAAGTTCGGATTGACGCCCGCTGTGTCGCGAGTGGAGATCCGATCCGTATCGTGATGCGCGACTCCGAAGTGGTCGAGGTGAGCCCCGAAGCGACGGTCGTCCATGCGAACGTTCCGCTCGAGTCTTGGGGCCAGCCCAACTGGGCTTTCACGTGAGCGCGTATGAGCTTCTTCCGGTCGGAAGAGAGCGTGCGCAAGTGGAGCGACTTCGACGCCACCACCGAAAAGTCCATCAAGCCCGTAGGTGAGTGGGCCGTGATGGTGACCGGCGCGAATCTCGTGCGTTGTCGGTTGGACGACGATTTCGTCGCAAAAAGTGAAGCCTATGGCAACGAGCTGCTGGCTGGATTGAGCGCTGCCCTCGGCTAGAAGGATGCCTTCGTCCCCGCTTACGATTTTGGTAAAAAGGGACCAGGTCCTTTTTGGGACTAGCCCAAGAAAGGGAAAACCGGCCGTAGACAGGGGTTTTGTTGCCTATTCCGTAGAGCTAAATGGACCGGGTCCCTTTTTCAGGGTCCCTTTTTCAGAGCAGCCAAGCGGAGGCGAGCTGGTAAGTGACGAAGCTCGCCGCGTAGGCGAGGCCGAACATGTAGCTGAACGCGAAGGCCGGCCATTTCCAGGAGCCCGTCTCTTTCGCCATCACGACGATCGTGGACGTACATTGGAGCGCGAAGACGAAAAAGACGAGCAGCGATAGCGCGACGGCGATGTTGAAGACGGGCTCACCCGTCTCGGGATTGACGTCACTGGCGAGCGCCCCTCTCAATCCGTCGAAGTCGTCCGGATCGCCCACCGCGTAAATCTGCGCGAGCGTTGCGACGATGACTTCCCGCGCTGCGAGACTGGCAATGAGGCCCACGCCGATCTTCCAGTCATAGCCGAGCGGGGCAATCGCGGGCTCGATGCCGCGGCCGATATGTCCTGCGATGCTCCCTTCGAGCTGCTGCTGAGCCGCAGCCTCGGCCGTCATGCCCACCGCTGGGTCGGCTTGGGGAAAATTGAGTAGCGCCCACACCACGACCGAAGCCGTGAAGATGATGGTGCCCGCGCGCTTGATGAAGTGCCGCGTGCTCTGCCACACCTGGGTGCCCAACAGCTTCGCCGTCGGCCACCGGTAGGGCGGGAGCTCCATATAGAACGTGGCGATGTTGCCTCGCACGACGGTCGCTTTCAGAAGGGCGGCCGAGGCGAGTGCCGTCAGCGCTCCGAGCAAGTAGAGGGCGAACATGACGAGCCCTTGAATTCCGATCAGGCCGCCGAGAGTCGTCGCCGGGATGAACGCCGCAATCAACAAGGTGTAGACCGGAAGCCTCGCCGAGCACGTCATGAACGGCGCCACCAGAATCGTCGCGAGGCGATCTCTCGGTGATGGGATCGTGCGGGCGGCCATGATGCCGGGCACCGCGCAAGCAGAGCATGAGAGCAAGACGACGAATGAGCGTCCTTGGAGTCCGACCCATCCCATGATCCTGTCGACGACGAAGGCGGCGCGAGCCATGTAGCCCACGTCTTCCAGGAAATGAATCAGCGTGAACAAGATGATGATCTGAGGCAAAAAGACGAGTACGGAGCCTACCCCGGCGACGACGCCGTCCGCCCAGAGGTCCGTGAGCAACCCGGCGGGCAAAGCCGCTCGTGAGACACGACCGATCTCGCCGA
>JAJCXL010000531.1 GCA_029263435.1 Acidobacteriota bacterium
GTCGGCGTCGCTTTGTCGTCCTATGTGGCGGGGAGCCGCGGCTTCGACGGTCTCATGGTCCTCAAGCCGGACGGCAAGCTCTACGTCCACCAAGGCATCGGAAACCTCGGTACCCACTCCGTGTTCGGCACCGCGCGGGTCGCCTCGGACTTGCTCGGCATTTCGTGGGAAGACACCGTCGTCATCTGGGGTAACACCGGAAAACACTTGCCCCACTCGAGCGTTCAGGCCGGAAGTCAAACCACGCACGCGCACACGCGGACGAATCTGGCGGCGGCGACGGCGCTCAAGAAGAATCTGCAGCAGTTGGCGGCTCAAGAGCTCGGCGGATCACCCGACAGCTACGAGGTGTCCGGCGGGCGGGTCCACCGCAAAGGCAACCCCGGAAGCGGCATGACCCTGGGAAAAGCCGCGGAGCGTGCGATAGAGCTCGGCGGAGCGTTCGATGGTCACGAAGTCGCGGAGGACCTCAACGAGTGGACCAAGACTGCCGCGGCGGGACTGGCCGGCCAGGGCGTCATGGGTGCGGCCAAAGACAACTACGGCGGTGACGGCGACCTGTGGTCTTTCGTCGTGGGCGTCGCCAAAGTCGAAGTCGATCGGGAGACCGCCGCAGTGGCGATTCAGCACTACACCGCCGTCTGCGACACCGGTACCGTGATGAACCCGAGGGGGCTCAAAGCTCAGATCCTCGCCGGGGGCGTGCAAGGCTTCGGTCTCGCCCGCTCTCAGAAATGGGTCTATGACCCCAAATGGGGCGTGCCTTTCACGCATCGTCTCTATACCGCGAAGCCGCCTACGATTCTCGACATTCCGCTCGATATGGAAGGCGCGGCGGTCGAGCTTCCAGACCCTGAGACTCCGATCGGAGCCAAAGGGATCGGCGAAGCACCGTTCGGGGCCGGCGTGGCAGCGGTGCTGTGCGCCATTCAGGACGCCATCGGCACCTTCGACCTCAACCGAGCGCCGATGATGACCGACATGATTTTGAACCAGCTCGAGAAGCGGCCTCAGTCCGTCCGGGCTCTTTCGATCGACGTTTAAGGAGAAAACGCATGGCCGTGATTCGTGACACGATTCCAGCCTTCGAGCTCTTCCAACCTACGAGCCTCGAAGATGCTCTGGCGCTCAAGCGCCGCTACGGCAAAGCCTCCTGGGCGTTGGCCGGTGGTCTCGACAGCTTGGACTGGTTCAAAGACCGCATCAAACGACCCGATGTCGTCATCGACTTGGGCGGAGTTCCGGAGTTAACCGGCGTCCGCGCTAGCGGTGACGGGATCGAGATCGGCGCCACCACCACGCTGAGCGAAGTCGCCTCCAACAGCGACATCGTCAGCCGTTTCGGCTTGCTCGCCGACGCGGCTTCGAAAGTGGCGACGCCTCAGATCCGCAACCAAGGCACCATCGGCGGGAACCTGGCGCAAGACACGCGTTGCTGGTACTACCGCGGCGGATGGCCGTGCTACCGCGCGGGCGGCAACATCTGCTACGCGGATACGCCGACCTCGATCAATCGCGAGCATGCTCTGTTCGAGGCCAATCGCTGCGTCGCGGTGAACCCGTCCGACACCGCCCCCGCGCTCATCGCTCTCGATGCGAAGTTCGTCATCATGGGCACGAGCGGTGAGAAGGTCATCGACGCCGAGGACTTCTTCATCACCCCGGCGACCGACATCACTCGGATGACGGTGCTCAACCCCGGTGAGCTTCTCACCTCGATCCGGATTCCCGGCACTTGGGCCGGAGCCGATTTCTACTTCGAGAAAGTTCGCGATCGACAGTCGTGGGATTTCGCTCTCGTCAATATCGCATCGGCGATCAAATCCTCCGGCGGCACCATTGAAGACATTCGGATGGTCGTCAGCGCGGTCGGACCGCGTCCGTTGCGACTCACCGACGTGGAGCGCCAGCTGAAGGGGCAGACCGCCTCCGACGACGTCGCCGCCGCTGCGGGTGAGCTCGCCGTGCTCGGTGCGCGAGCGCTCCAGCACAACGGTTACAAGATCCCGCTCATGCGCAACCTCGTCAAGCGCGCGATTCGCGGGACAGGAGCCTAGAATGAGCCTATTTCAGTGGGAGCAGAACCCGTGGGGCCAAGAGATTCTCGTTCGGATCTCGTGGGATCTGCTCTACCTCTCGATACTGGGAGGGGCGCTGTTCATCATCGGTCATCTCATCTATCGGGCCAAGAATCCAACGCCGGCTTCGCCTGAGCCTAGTGGCAAAGCCGCGCCGGGCGTACCGGAGAGAGTCGTCCGGCATTCGTTGGCGGCACGGCTGTTTCACTGGATCATGGCGGCGTCCGTGCTGGTGCTCCTCGGTACGGGTTTCTTCCCGGTCATGGGCATACAGTTCGACTGGGTCGAGATCCACTGGATCGCGGGCCTCGTTCTCGTCGCCTCGATCGTGTTTCACATCATCCACGCACTCGGATGGATGAACTGGCGAGACATCTGGATCAGCGGCAAAGATTGGGCGGAGTGGAAAGCCGAGATGCAGCACGTCATGGGCAAGGGCGGCGCTATAGAGAAAAAGCCCGGCAAGTACCCTGTCGATCACCGGATCTTTCACTCCATGATCGCCCTTGCCGCGTTCGGCGTCATGATCACGGGCCTACTCATGATGGTCCGAGTCGATAACGCGTTGTTCGCGAGAAACCCATACCTGCTCGAGGACTCCAGCTGGGGTTGGGTCTATGTGATTCACGGTCTGTCGGCCGTTGGGTTCGTCGGCATGATCATGACCCACATCTATTTCGCCGTCCTCCCCGAAAAGAGATGGATGACGATCTCCATGATCTGGGGCTGGGTGACGAAGAAAGAGTACCTCGCTCACCACGATCCGGAACGTTGGGTCGTGTCCAAGGAAACTACTGATTAAAACCCCCTCGGAGCCATCATCATTCCCCTCTCCGCCCCGGCGGGGAGGGGTTTTTTATGCGCACGGTGCTAAATGACAACTTTCTCAGATCTGAAAACTCAAGTCGAAGTGGTCGAAGAGACCTACGAGATGATGCTCGGATATGCGGCTCAAGGCCTCGAAGGAGACGAAGGCAGCAAGTCCGGTGAGCAGCTCCGGACCTTTCTCGAGAATGCCGACCGCGCCATCGAGAGCTTGGCGGAGACGTTTCGAACGGTCGTCGCCACGGAGAAGCTCGAGCCCCAGGAGCCCTATTTGAATTTCATCGAGGTGCTCGAGACCGATGCCCGCACGGCCGGAGCAGCGATCCGGCTGGTGCTCGCCCAAAAAGCGTTGAGCTCCCAGCTTATCGACAATCTCAACGGCTCCATCCACCTCAGGGCGCTTCTGATGAACATCTTCCTCATCGACGAAGTGATCAAGCTCGCCTTGCGGAAGAAATAAACCCGCCACCAACGGTGGAGCCGGCTCGGATGGACACCGGTTTTTCTTCTAGCTCACCATCGTCTCATCGAACGGCTCGTGCTCGACCGGGCGGATACCCTTGAGGGCCGCGATGCCTCGACCGATATCGTCGATGATGAGATAAATCGACGGCACGATCAGAAGCGAGATCACGGTGGCGAAGACTACGCCGAACGCGAGCGAGACCGCCATCGGAATGAGAAACTGCGCTTGTAAGCTCTTCTCCATGAGCAGCGGTAGTAGTCCGAGAAACGTCGTGAGCGACGTCAGCAAGATGGGGCGAAAGCGCGCTCGGCCCGCTTCTCGCACCACTGAGGCGACGGACACCTCGCTGCGGCGTTTGCGGTTGATGAAGTCCACCATCACGAGACTGTCATTGACGACCACCCCGGTCAAGGCGACGATGCCGAACATCGACAAGATCGTGAGGTTGATGCCCATGAACACGTGCCCCCATACGGCACCGACGAGTCCAAACGGGATGGCGGACATGATGATCAGAGGTTGCACGTAGGACTTCAACGGGATCGCGAGCAAGGTGAAGATGACGAGAAGCGCAATCGTGAAGCCTCGCTGAAGGCTCGCGATCGAGTCTCGCTGCTCCGCCGCTTGTCCTTCGAATGAGAAATAAACCCCAGGATAGTTGGCGAGCACGTCGGGCAAGATTCGATTCGTCAGATCGTCGATCACGTCACCGGTCGCGACGACGTTGGCATCGACATCCGCGGTCACGCTCACCGCTCGCTTGCGATCGACGCGACGAATGGTGGAGAACCCACGACCGTAGTCGAGCTCTGCCACCTGGCTGAAAGGCACTTCCCCTCCCGAGGGTGTTCTGACGCGCATGTTCTCGAGATTACCTAGCGAGGTGCGCTCGTTGAATGGGTAGCGGACCATGACGCGAATGTCGTCGCGACCTCTCTGGATGCGTTGCGCCTCCTCGCCGTAAAACGCCTGCCGCACTTGCCGGCCGAGATCGGTCAGAGTCAATCCCAGCACTTCCGCCTGCGGTTTGATGTTGAGCTTGACCTCACGCTTGCCCGTCCGGAACGTATCCGAGATCTGCGACACTCCGGCATATTCGTGAAGGCGGGATTGAATCTCCTGAGCTGCTGCGCTCAGCTGATCGAGCGAGCCACCGGTGAGCTC
>JAJCXL010000532.1 GCA_029263435.1 Acidobacteriota bacterium
GGATCTCCCTAGCCCGCGCTTGGTGACACGCGAACGGGCAACCACCGCAGCGCTGCTCGTTGTCGCCTACACGGGGCTCACGGTGCTCTTCACCTACCCGCTCGCGTGGAGCTTCGACACGCATCACATCGGAGACGCCGCGGGCGACGCCAAAGTCTATTTGTGGAACTATTGGTGGGTCGAGCGCGCGCTGTTCGAGCTCGGCACGAGCCCCTTCCAGACGGACGCCATTTTTCATCCCATCGGGATCGGCCTATCGCTGCACACGCTTTCGCTCGCTCAAGCCATCGTGGCGGCGCCGCTCAACGCCTTGTTCGGACCCGTGGTCTCGGCGAACCTCGTCGTGTCTTGGACATTCATCGCTTCGGCGCTCGCGGCTTGGGCTCTGGCGAGGCACCTCGGTGCCAGCGCGGGTGGAGCTTTCCTGGCGGGGCTAGCCTTCGGGTTTTGTCCTTATCGACTCGCACGTCTTTCAGGCCACTACGACCTGCTCGGCACGGAATGGATCCCGCTCTACCTGCTGTGCGTGTTCACGATTGCCGGACGCGAACGGTTTCCGACAGGGCTGTGTTTGGCCGGAGGTCTCACCGCTGCCGTGCTCGGCTACACCACGCTGTCTTACCTCGCGTTCATGTTCTTCTTCACGGTCCTCTTTCTCGTGTACCACCGAAAGCGTTTCGCCGTGCTCGCACCTCGCTTCGCGCTCGTCGGTGCCGTCGTTCTCCTCTTGCTCGCGCCGCTATTGCTCAACGCCTCGCGTGATTTGACCGAGTCGAGCTATCCCAGCTATCCAGGCGCGGACCACTATGTCGCCGACGCGTTAGGTTTTTTCGTACCGCCGCCCCATCAAACCTTCGTCCCCGGGGCCGCTCTCTCGGACAACGTGACGGAGACGACGGTCTTTCCGGGGCTGGTGCTGCTGGCCCTCGCGGCCTTCGGGCGACGTCATCGGTTCTGGCTCGTTGCGTCCGTCGTGTTCTTCGTTCTCAGCCTTGGAAGCTCACTCCATGTCGCGGGGACCGACACCGGGATCCCGCTGCCCTTTCGACTCATCAGCGTCCTACCCGGACTGGACCAGCTGCGCGCACCTTCGCGTTTCGCGATCCTCGTCGTGCTGGCACTCGCCATGATGATGGCGCTGTCTTGGGCCCCGCGGCGCAAGGAGTGGACATTCTTGGCAGCCGGTCTCCTCGTCGTCGAGTACTTGTCAGTCCCCGCGCCGCTCTTTTCTTCCGAAGTGTCCGACGCCTACCACCGCCTCGCGGAGATACCCGAGAACGCCACCGTCGTCGAGATCCCCGGGATCGATCAGTCGAGTCCGGATCTCATGTTCCACCAACGGACCCACGGAAAACCGATCTTCATCGGCTTCGCCGCCCGGGTCCCGACGGAGAAATCCGAGTACTGGTTCGGCATTCCCCTTATCAGACCGCTCACCGACCTGCGCCGAGGCAAGCTCGACCTTACGCCGACTCTCGTCGAACGAGAGCGCGCGAGCGCCCCGGCCGTGGCGAAGTTTCTGAACATCGGCTATTTCGTCATCGACAAAGCCTTCGAAAAAAGAGGGGTGGGGTCGTTCATCGAGAACGTCCTCCCCGTCGACGTGCTCTACGAGGACGACGCGCGACGGGTGCTGCAGGTCCGCGCGGACGATCTTCCCGCCGACCCGGTCGTCATTCGAGCGGGCGAGCCGGTCTCACGCCAGCATTTCGAGAGCGGCTGGATGGTCGCGGAGCCTGGTGACGGGAACGCTTTTCGCTGGGCCCATCGCGAACGCTCTACGCTCTTGTTCCGAGTGCCCCCAGGCGCGAGACAGATCGTGGTCGAGGTTGCCCCTCTGGACGGCGTCGCTCAGATCGTTCGGGCGGATCTAGATCGCGAATCGCTGGGTGCTTTCGAGCTCGCGCCGATGTGGCAGGAGATCCGGTGGCCAATCTCTGGCGGGTCCGAGGCGTCGAGCGTGCGACGCCTGACGCTTCGATGGTCCACTCTTCGCCAAGCTTCGGATCGAGACCCGCGCGTTCTCGCCGCTCGAGTGCGATCGCTACGTTTCGAGTGACAGACGAAAGAGCGAGCAGAGCTCAATCCTCGCGTCGCAGAACGCGGCCCGGCAGAGCGCCGGTATGCTCGCCGTTTCGTAACACCATCTCGCCGTTGACGAACAGCCACTGGAGCCCGGTCGACAGTTGGTGGGGGGCGTCGAACGTCGCGTGGTCTTCCAGACGCCCCGAGTCGAACACCGCGAGATCCGCTTTCGCGCCGACGACGATCCGACCTCGATCCGACAATCCGAGCTGAGAGGCCGGGAGCCCCGTCATCTTGTGGATCGCCTCGGGGAGCGTCAACGCGCCTCGCTCGCGAACGTAGCGCTTCAAGACTCGTGGAAACGTTCCGTAGGAGCGCGGGTGGACGTGCGCGCGGGAAAGCACCCCCGTAGGCGTCAGCGCGGAGCCGTCGCTACCAATGCTCACCCACGGCAGCGCGAGCGCTCGCTCGAGATCGTCTTCTCGGATCCCGAAAAAGATCCCCGACGCTCTTCCTTCAGCTTTTTCGACCAGCTCCATCAGCGCTTCGGCGGGAGAGACTCCCATCTCGAAAGCAATGGCTTCGATGGTCGAGCCTTGAAAACCTTCGTGCAGCGCGAAAGGAGTGCGGGCGAGAACGACGGTGTCGGGCGAGCCGCCGGGAATGCCTTTGTCGAAATGAGCCTCGATCTCCTGGCGGATGCGTGGACGTAAGCCGAGATCTCGCAATCGTTCGGCCGTCGCTTCGCCCCCGCCTTCGAGACTCCACTCTGGAAGCCGCATGTTGAGCGTCGTCTGGCTGGCGGTGTAGGGGTAGACGTCCGCGTTGATGTCGAGGCCCTCCGCTCGAGCCGCTTCGATCCGGCGCACCGCTTGGAGGAACGGCGAGACCTCATGGAGCGCGCGACTGCGCACCGAGGAGAACTTGAAGTGGAACAGATGCACCGGCAAGCGCGCCTCTCGGCCGATGCGGATCGCCTCGTCGATGGCGCTTTCGAGCGCGTCCGCCTCGTCACGGATGTGACTGAAGTAGCGCCCTCCATGCTCGGAGGCCGTCTGCGCGAGCGCGACGATCTCTTCCGTCGAGGCATAGCGGTTCGGAACGTAAATCAGGCCCGTCGATACGCCAATGGCGCCGTCTTCCATGGCCTCGGCCACCAGCCGCTGCATCTCGGCGACTTCAGAGGGCGAGGCTTCGCGATCCGAAAGCCCGACGACTCCCGCCCGAAGATCTCCCGCCCCGACTGCGGAGAGCACGTTGACGCTGATGCCTTGGCGCTCGAGCCGCGCAAAATATTCCGCGAAGCTCGTCCAGTCCAGCTCCAAACCCAGCTCCGCCAAGCTTCGCTCTCGCGCGGCACGGGTGGTGGGAAGCACCGGCGCCGCCGAGCCGGATTCTCCCAAAATCTCCGTCGTGACCCCTTGGTGGACTTTGGAGAGAGCCCGGCCGTCCACGAGGAGCGCGTAGTCCGAGTGTGAGTGGATGTCGATGAAGCCCGGAGTGACGACCAACCCGCTGGCGTCCACGAGCACATCCGCCCGAGCGCCGCTCAGAGCGCCTATCGCCGCGATGGTATCTCCGCGAATGCCGATATCCGCGACAACGGCCGGTGAGCCCGAGCCATCGAGGAGCGATCCCGAAACGATGAGTACGTCATAGGGCTCGCTCCCGCACGACACGAGCGCCGAGGCGAGAAGCCCCACCATCGTCCATCGCATGAAAGCGATCCTAGTCGGCCGGCACACCTCGAGCAATGTTTGTGCGCGCCCATCAGCGGCGCTAGACTCGAAACAAGATGTTCGCGACAGCCTCGGCCCGGATGCATTCCCTCGGATCATGGATGACGTGCGTCGCGCTGCTGACGTGCGCGGCTCTTTTTTCCATCGGCGCGGCGGAAGCACAAGATCTGAGCACGCAGTTCCGGCAACACGTGCGCGGGGGCCGGTACGCGGCCGCTGAGATACTTCTCGCGAACCCGGAAGTCGACCCAGACGCCCAGGATGGCCGCGGCTACACCGCCTTGATGTTCGCCGCCGAGAACGACCGGCCAGAGCTAGTCACGCTTCTCATCAAAGCGAACGCCAACTTGAACCTTCAGAACAACGACGGAGAGACCGCGCTCATCCGTGCCGTGATGGGTGGTCGGGTCGATGGCACCCGGCTTCTGCTGATGGCGGGAGCAAACGTCAACATCCTCGATCAGTCCGGACAGAGCGCGCTCGATTGGGCGCAGCAACGCAACCGCCCTTATATCGCGCACATCATCAGCATCGCGAGCCGGCCGAGCGTCGCGAGGATCATCCTTTCGGAAAAACCGGTGATGCTGGCCACGGAGAGCCTGGAGCCACCTAGAGTCATCAGGGAGACACCGCCTCTGTACAGCGAGGGTGCCTTCGAGCAAGGCATCGAAGGGCGCGTCATCTTGAAGGTCATCATTCGCAAAGACGGATCGATGGGCCCGATCCGAATTCACGAGAGCCTCGATCCGGATCTCGACAACGCGGCGGTGGTGGCGGTATCGAGCTGGACGTTCGAGCCCGCCACGATTGACGGCGACCCCATCAACGTCCTGGCGGATATCGAGGTCGACTTCGCGCTCGACATGAGGAGAGCGCGCCAAGGCGAGTAAGGCCAGCAGTCGAGCTCAGATCCCGACGAGATTGGGAACGATCTTCCGGTAGCCTTTCTCTCGCGCCCACACATCCAGAGGCAGCGCCGCAATCTCGTCGACGTCAGCCACGCTTTGCGGGTCGGATTTTCGATCGACCCAGTGCATGTAGACGCCGCAACGCTCACACGCCTGGACCCGGAGATGGCTCAACTCCGGTGCACTCCAGTAAGACGTCTCGTCATCGTCGCGACCGCACCCGACGCATTGCCCGCTCCGCGCGGACCACTCCTCGAAGCAAAGCGCACAACATAGTAAGGGCACCGTGCCGTCGCCTTCGGCGACGAGAACACCGACTTGTGGCGGGCTGCCGCAGCGGGGACAGTGAGCGTGGACGAGTCCCGGAGTCACGTCCGGTCGAGTGCAATAGGTCTCTCGCTGCAGGAGCACGCGGGCGAAAAAGCTTGCCGGCGAGGTGCGGTCGTCTCCTGAGCGATAGGATTCTACCGCCCGCACGAAGCCGCTCTCATCGAGCGCGTTGGCCTGCGCACCGAGGGCCTCCGGGCCGCGCTCGAGCACGAGCGCGATGATGTCGCGGCGGGAGAGGTTGGGCTTTTTTTGAAGGGTGGCTACCGCGCCGTAGAAGTCGAGAGCTTCGGACGATTCCGGATAGCGCGCCCCGAGTACGGAAGCTCGTGCCACCCGGCGCTCGCAGAGCGCTAGAAACGTCGCCTCGCGCAAATCAAGCCGCGAGCCGGCGCGGGGGGCTCTTCGCATCGGCCCCCCGCGCCCAGCGTCAGGAGCTCAGGACGGCGATGATCTCGTCGAGGTCTCGACCTTGCGCGATTTGGGTCGCGTTCCGGCCGAAGAAATCGACGGCGCCCATGTCGGCGCCGGCATCCTTGAGGGCAGTCACGGCTTCGATGTTTCCGCCAATCACGGCCCGCATCAAAGGCGTCCAGCCGAGATTGTCAGTGGCGTTGATATCGGCACCCGCTTCGATGAGAGCGGTCACGATGTCATCGTGGTCGAACTGACCCGCGTACATGAGCGCGGTGGCGCCCGTCAGGTCCTGGGCATTCAAGTCCGCGCCTGCCTCCACGAGGGCCGCGACGATGTCGTCGAATCCCTTCATGGCCGCATAGCTCAGGATCGGAAGGCCGCTCTCGGTCGTCGCACTCGCATCGGCGCCCTCTCCCAAGAGACGGCTAACGTCGCGCGTTCCTTCTTCATAAACGGCGTCAATCATTGCGTAGGTGGCATCTTCGGGGCTCATCGCCTCGTCCTGCGCCCATGAGGCGACAGGCATCAAAAAGCACCCTGCCAGTAAGATAATTAGTGAGTATCGCACCGCTCAATTCCTCCCTTTGCGTGCAGTTCTCGGTTCCAAACCGGCCAATGATGTCACAAGACGTGGTTTTTGGCTAACCGGCCGACTCGAGCTTTCGGCGCTTCTCCAACAGCCCGGCGCGGTGACGGGCGGTGTCGATGACGAAGCGCACGTGCTGTCCCCGACCGACGACCTCGACAGCATCACGAACCTCAGCGGACATGGTGACTCGCCGTTTCTCGATCTCCGTGATCCGCACCTCGACCTCGACCCAGGCACCGATCGGTGTCGCGCCCAGGTGGTCGATGGCGACGTGAACGCCGACCGTGCTCTCCTCGTCATCGAGATGTTCCGCGATGAGGCGAAGCCCGGCCATCTCGACGTCTCGCACCATCGAAGGCGT
>JAJCXL010000533.1 GCA_029263435.1 Acidobacteriota bacterium
CGACCGACGTGAAGCTCACTTCTTCGAAGTCCAAGCCGTAGTCGGACGGCGACGACGTCAACGCCAAATCCATGGGCCGAGTGCCGGCGGTGGTGACGAGTCGAGCGAGCAGATAAGGAAGCCCCACGAACGTGACGAGAAGGACTGTGATGACGATGCCCAAAAGCAATTTCTTCCAGTGACGACGGATCACGACGACGCCCCTTCGACCGGCTCGTCGATGAGCATCAGCAGCACGAAGGCGATGACGGTGAAAGCAGCCGTCATCCAGCAGATATATCGAAACCCGTACTGGTACAGCCATGCGGACAATGCCGCGGCGGTGGCGCTTCCCGCCTGCGACAAGGTGTTGCGAAGCGCGATATAGGCGCCGCGTTTTTCTTGGCTCACGAGCTGGGTGACCAAAGACTGCAACGGCGCCACGCGTGCCGCCGCGGAGAAACCGACCAAGCCGAGAGTGAAGTACAAGAGCGCGCCCGAGACTTCCGGGACCACGAGAAGGAAAAATGCGAGCGCGGTGTTTCCGACCAGCGCGACCCGGAGCTTACCCAACGGATCGGCGAGTCGGCCCGCGCCGAGCGCCCCGACCAAGCTGAACAGGCCGCTGAGAAGAAAGACGTTTCCCACGCCGGAGAGAGACAACCCGAATCGGCTCCGTAGGTAGGCACCGAGAAATAGCAGAAATCCGGTCAGCCCCCCCGTGACGAAAAAAGCGGAGACCGCCCCGGCCGCGGTGGAGCGATCTTTCAAGAATTGCAGGTACCCCGGCCGGCGAGTGGCATCCTCGATGGCGGGCTCGTGAAACCAGCGATAGACCGCGAGCGTCGTCAAAACCGCGGTTACGGAGAACGCCGCGTAGTTGGTCTGCCAGGAGATCCGCTCCGCCACTTCAGCGGCAGCTCTCACCCCCAAGATCGGCGCCGCGAAATAGGCGGTCGCCACCCAGCCCATCGCTCGTCCTCTCCGTTCGTACGGCACCGCGTCCGCGATAGCAGCGACCGTGAGCGCCGAGATGATCCCGGCGGCCGCTCCGCTCAGGACGCGGGCGAGAGCGAAAGCCGTCATCGAGCCGGCCGAAGCGACGAGGGCGGTCCCGACGGCGAATACGATCCCCGCTCCGATGAGGAACCGACGGCGGCCGAGTCGGTCCGACATGGGGCCCACGATCAAAGCCGCGCTCGCCGCGGCCATCGAGTAGCCGATGACCGTTCGGCCGACCGAGGCTTCGCTCGTCCCCAAGCTCTGTGCGATGTCGTAGAGGATGGGCGAGAGAACTTGATTGTCGATCAGGCCGAGCCCGAGGAGACTGACGAGAACCGAAACGAGGCGGGTCTCGGCGGAGCTCTCGTGGGTTGCTAAGGACGGCGGCGGGTCGCTCATTTAACCGCTGCATAGTAACGCAATACCTTGGCGCTCCCTGGATAGCGATGATAGGATTCCGCCAGCCCTGCCTATGAATTACGGCTTTATCATCGACAATCGCAAGTGCATCGGGTGCCACGCCTGTACGGTCGCGTGCAAGTCCGAGCACGACACCGCTATCGGGGTCAATCGCACCTGGGTCAAGTACATCGAAAAGGGCGCCTTTCCGAACACGCATCGCGCTTTCAGCGTGATGCGGTGCAACCACTGCGCCGAGTCTCCGTGCACCGAGATATGTCCGACCACCGCTCTTTTCCAACGCAAAGACGGCATCGTTGACTTCGACAACCGCCGCTGTATCGGCTGCAAAGCGTGCATGCAGGCCTGCCCCTACGATGCGATCCATATCGACCCGGATAACGGCACCGCGGCGAAGTGCAATTACTGCGCTCACCGCGTCGAGATTGGCCTCGAGCCCCCTTGCGTCAACGTCTGTCCGACCCACGCGATCGTCTCCGGCGACCTGCAGGACGAGACGAGCGAGATCGCGACTCTATTGGCCCTCCACCCGGTCCAAGTACGCAAGCCTGAGAAAGGTACCGAGCCCAAGCTCTTTTACATCGAAGGCGACCAGGCCTCCCTCTCGCCCGGAGCCACGGAGTCGAACGGAAGCTACATGTGGAGCGACCAGCCCCCCCAGGGCGTCGACCTCGAAGCGTGGCGCAAAGCATCCGCGCAACTCGACCACGAGCAAGGGCAAGCGAGCTACCAGGGAACAACCGAGAGCGCTCGCAAGGTTTACGCCACCGCAGAGCCTCATCGCGGGAGCTGGGGTCGCACGGTCTCTGCGTACTTGTTCTCGAAATCGGTCGCTGCGGGCATCGGACTCGTTCTTGCGGCACTGTTTCTCATGGGCGGAAGCGTCTCGGCCTCCGCCATGGTGCCCGCCGCCGTCGTCGCGCTCGCTTTTCTCGGGCTGACGAATTTCCTCTTGGTCTACAAGCTGGAGCGCCCCGACCGGTTCATCTACGTCCTTACCAAGCCTCAATGGCGTTCATGGTTGGTCCGAGGCGCGTACATCATGATGGCCTACGGCGCTATATTGAGCATCGCTCTCGTGGTGTCTTGGTTGGGCGCTCGTCCCCCCGGTCTTCTCTCGGTGGCAGTCCTCGTGCTGGGTTTCGGCACCGCTGTCTATAGCGCGTTTCTCTTCAACCAAGCGCGCGGCCGCGATCTTTGGCAAAGTCCGGTCCTCCCCTTGCACCTCATCGCTCATGCGGTCTCAGCAGGTGCCGCGGCGCTCGGACTTCTCGGGATCGTCGCTTCCAGCTTGGCGCCCCTGACACCGAGCTTTGCGCGGATCCTCGCGTTCGGTCTCGCCGCGAGCCTACTCGCCTTGGGGAGCGAGTTCTTTTCGCGACATCAGACCGCCGATGGTGAAGCCGCGGCGAAGATGATCGTCAGCGGACGTTTTCGTACCCGGTTCTGGCTCGGAGTGTTTCTCGCCGGCCACCTGATTCCGATTCTCATTCTCGCGTCGGGTAGCTTCGTGCCGGCAGCCATTCTCGCGCTGTTTGGGCTGGCTTTATTCGAGGATATCTTCGTCGAAGCCGGCCAAGCGTTGCCGCTCGCGTAAGAGCAATCGAGGCTCCATGAAGATCGAACGACTGACGCCACCCGGAAAGCTCACGAGCTACCCGCCTCCCGAAAAGTGGGACGACTGGGTCGAATACGATCCCAAGAGCTGGCCGGAGCGGATTCCCAAGCACTACACCATCGTTCCGACGATTTGCTTCAACTGCGAAGCGGCCTGCGGACTGCTGTCCTACCTCGACAAAGAGACACTCGAGGTCCGGAAGTTCGAGGGCAACCCGTTTCACCCAGGCAGCCGTGGAAGAAACTGCGCGAAGGGGCCGGCGACGATCAACCAAGTCCGCGATCCGGACCGCATCCTCTACCCGCTCAAGCGGGTCGGTCCGAGAGGCGGCGGGGACTGGGAGCGCGTCCCCTGGGAGCAGGCCCTGGCGGATATCGGCGGCCGGATCCGAAAAGCGATCCAAGAAGATCGCCATAACGAGGTCATGTACCACGTCGGCCGGCCGGGCCACGAACGCTTCATGGAACGAGTGCTCCAAGCCTGGGGCGTCGACGGCCACAACAGCCACACCAACATCTGCTCCGCCAGCGCAAGGCTCGGCTATGCGATTTGGTCGGGCTCGGACCGACCCAGCCCGGACCACGCGAACGCGCGCTTCATCTTGCTGCTCTCCGCGCATTTGGAGTCGGGCCACTATTTCAATCCCCACGCGCAACGGATCATCGAAGGAAAGCTCGACGGTGCCAAGCTCGCGGTCATGGACCCCCGGCTTTCGAACACCGCCTCCGTCGCTGACGAGTGGCTACCCACTTGGCCGGGAAGCGAAGCTGCTGTCTTGCTGGCGATGGCGCGGCTTCTTCTCGTGGAAGACGGCTTCGATCGCGACTTCGTCGAAAAGTGGGTCAACTGGCGTCAGTACATGGCGCAAGCGCACGCGAGTCCGGATGCCACCTTCGATGCCTTCATCGATGCGCTCATCGACCACTATCAAGAGTTCACGCCGGAGTTCGCCGAACGAGAATCCGGAGTCCCGAAAGAGCAGATCGAGCGCGTCGCCCGACAGATCGGCCGGGCAGGCAGCCGCTTCGCTTCTCACATCTGGCGCGGAGCCGCCTCGGGCAATTTGGGCGGGTGGCAAGTCGCGCGCGCTCTTCAGTTCCTCTCGGTCCTCACCGGAAGCGTCGGCACCAAGGGCGGAACCCTTCCGAGCTCATGGAGCAAGTTCAAACCACTTTATTGGGAAGACCCTCCGCACCACGAGCAGTGGAGCGAGCTCTTGTTTCCGAAGGAATACCCGCTCAGTCACTACGAGATGGGGTTTCTCCTCCCTTATCTCTTGAAGGACGGGCGCGGTCGGGTCGACGTCTATTTCACCCGAGTGTTCAACCCGGTTTGGACCAACCCGGACGGACACGCCTGGATGGATGTCCTCAAGGACGAAGAGAAGATGGGCCTCCACGTCGCGCTCACTCCGACGTGGAACGAATCGGCGTACTTCGCAGATTACGTGCTGCCGATGGGTCTGGCCGGCGAACGTCATGACATCCAGAGTCAAGAGACGCATGCGGGAATGTGGGTGTCGTTCCGCCAGCCGGTTCGTCGGGCAGCCTTGGAGCGTCGCGGAGAGCGCTTCGACTACACCTTCGAGACGAACCCCGGCGCGGTGTGGGAGGAAGACGAGTTTTGGATCGGGCTTTCCTGGCACATCGATCCGGACGGCTCGATGGGGATCCGGCGTCACTTCGAATCGCCCTACCGTCCCGGCGAGAAGCTAACCGTCGAAGACTACTATCGCCACGTCTTCGACCACTCCGTCCCCGGACTTCCCGAGAAAGCGGCCAGCGAAGGACTGGACGCGCTCGGGTACATGCGAAAATACGGAGCGTTCGAGATCAAAAAGGAGAGCTACGAGCTCTATCGAAACGAGCTCGACGCGGAGGGCACCACCACCGATAAAGAAGGCTCCGTACGCCGCGAAGGAAAAGTCGTCGGGGTCCACGTCGACGGCAAAGCTCGAATGGGCTTCGGCACGCCTTCGAAAAGGCTCGAGCTGTACTCCGACACCCTCGTGGAGTGGGGCTGGCCCGAGTTCGCCCTTCCCGGCTACGTGAAGAGTCACGTCCACCGAGAGAGCGTGTCCGGCGCTCAGCAGTTCGCACTCGTCCCCACGTTTCGCCTCCCGACTCAAATTCACACTCGCTCCGCCAACTCGAAATGGCTCACCGAGATCTCTCATCGAAATCCGGTATGGATGCACCCCGACGATGCCGCTCGTTTGCAGGTGGCTACGGGAGAGCTCGTCCGGGTCTCCACCCGGATCGGTTTTTTCATCAACAAAGTTTGGGTGACCGAATCGATCATGCCGGGCGTCCTCGCCTGCTCACATCATCTCGGGCGATGGCGGTTGCAGCCGGACCAAGGCAATCGCTGGGGCTCCACGCTCGTTCGTTTCGAAGACGTCGACGACGGGGTACGCCTGCGCCAAGTGGAGCCGCTCGCGCCGTTCGACAGCAACGATCCCGA
>JAJCXL010000534.1 GCA_029263435.1 Acidobacteriota bacterium
TCGCGAGTGCAGACTGTCGACCCCGGATTCGGGCGTCAGCCGACGGCCATTCTCTCAGTGGCCATCCCTTCGACCCGCTACTCCGAAGAAGAGGGGCGAGCGTTCACCCGACGGCTGCTGGAGCGCTTCGACCGGATCCCCGGCGTCGAGGCGACGGGCCTGACGAGCAACTTGTTTCTGAATACGCTAAGCACCCAGAACATCGAGTTCAATATCGACGGCGTCGAGCCGCCCGAGGGACGAGAGACCCACCGGGGCGACACCGCTTCCGTGAGTCCGGGCTTTTTCGACGCGGCGGGAGTGCGGATCTCGAGAGGACGGAATTTCTCCGACCAAGACCGAGACGAGACCGCCCAAGTCGCGATCGTGAGCCAGGCGCTCGCCGACAAGTTCTTCCCCGATCGCGATGCAGTCGGAGCCATCTTGCGCCGTCCAGATTCCGATACCGGCGACTTGAGAATCGTCGGCGTCGCGAGCGATACGAAGGTGCGCGCGCTCAGCGAGGCTCCGCGCGACTTCGTCTATCGACCGCACAGCCAGGCGTATACCGCCTTCGCGACCTTCGTCGCTAGCACCTCGGTGAATCCCGAGCGCACCGCGGTGGAGCTCATGGCGGCGGGTCGTGAGCTCGATCCTCAGCTGACGGTGTTCGAATCGAAGACCATGGACCGCCATCTGGGCATCGTGCTTCTGCCGGCACGTCTATGGGCGATCTTGTTCTCGGCCTTCGCTGGATTGGCGCTCGTGCTCGCGAGCATTGGACTCTACGGTGTCGTGAGCTACCAAGTATCGCAGCGCACGCGGGAGGTCGGGATTCGCATGTCGTTGGGGGCCGATGGCTCCAGCGTCGTTCGCATGTTGATGGGGCGGGGGCTCTCGCTCGTCGGCATTGGAGCCGCGGTGGGAATGACGGCTGCGATGCTAGCCGCCCCGGCGCTTTCGGGAGTGCTCTTTGGGATAGAGCCCATGGATCTGTGGTCCTTCACATTGATGCCGCTGGTGCTGAGCCTCGTGGCTGTCGCCGCCGCTTACTTTCCCGCGCGAAAAGCGAGCGGTATCGACCCGGTCCGCGCACTCCGGTCGGAATGAGTGGCTCGTTCGTCCGCGAGAATGACACGACGACTACAATAGCGAGGTGAGAATCCTCGTCGTTCGCGCAGGGGCGTTGGGCGATACGCTGATGGCCACGCCGGTCGTGCGTGCGCTTGCCCAACACTACCCGGATGCCGCGATCGATTTCCTGTGCGCCGAGTCTGCCGCTCCTCTCGTCGAGCTGCATCCGATGGTCGAGCGCGTGTTCACGCTTCGATTGAGAAATCTTCCCTACGCGCTGTCTCTCGAGAAGCGCCGTTTGACCGACGAGCTCCAAAAGCGCGGCTATGCCTTCGCGGTCGTTCTCGAGCGTGCGCCGCGCTATCGGGCCATTGCGACGCGCGCGGGGATCGAGGAGATTCGAAGCTTCGACGAGACCCCGTTCGATCCGAGCCGACACGCTATCGAGAACAACCTTCGCGCGGCCGGGGTGTCGGGCTCGAAGGATATGGATTTCTTCGTTTCCCGCGAGGACGAGCGGGTGGCCGGCGCGCTCGTCGAGGGTCTCGCTCGACCGTTGGTGGGGCTCCACCTGGGCTATGGTCCGCGAAAGAAAAAAAGCGACCAGGCTCAGCGGCTGAAGGGCTGGGCGTTGGATAATTTCGCGACGCTCGCAGAGTCGCTGGCGTCCGACGGGCTCGGAGTGGTTGTCACCGGCTCGAAAGAGGACCGTGAAGATGCACGGAGGGTCTCCGGTCGAGCGAAGGCCGTGAACGTTTCCGGGCAGACCTCGGTGCGGGAGCTGGGTGCCCTCATTCAGCAGCTGGATCTCTTCGTATCGGTGGACTCCGGCCCGGCCCACATGGCGGCGGCGGTGGGAACGCCGCTCATCGTCTTGTGGGGGCCGGCGATCTTGGAGCAGGTCCGCCCGCTCTCGTCGTGCTCGAGGGTCGAGGTCATGCGCCATCCGGTCCCTTGCGCGCCGTGCTACGACACCCCGCTCATGAAGACCTGCCAGCAAAACATCTGCATGGAGGGCATCACGCCGGAGGCTGTGTATCGAGCGGTCCGAGCACAGCTGGAAATGGGCGTCGACGGGCCCTCGGGCAAGCTTAGAACGAAATGAGTCGGAATCCTTCGTTTTGCAGGGTGACGAGCGCGGTCATTGCCGACAGCGCGAGATCGACGGGAGCCGCGAGCTCGCGACGTTCGAAGCCGCGTGAGGCCGCGGTTTGCCCGCAGAGGATCACCTGGACGCCGGCCGCGCGAAGTTGTTCGAGTAGCTCGAGGTTAGGATTGTCGACGTCGAACCGCTTCCGGTAGGACGCGTGGTCGAGAGCATCTTTTCCTGCTCCGCCGTGGAGCACGAGAGCGATGTCGATGCGCTCATCGGGAACGCCGGCCCGCGCGTGCATGTTGAGAAAGCGCGCCAAGGTCTCAATCGATGGGTTGACTCGATCCGGCTCGCTCGGCGATCGTGCGACGTCGAAGACGGCTTTGTAGTCTCGATCGAGCGGCGTCGCGAAAGCCGGACTAGGGACGTCGTAGACCGGACCGTAGTCGACGATGCGCGGTCCTTTCTTGGACTCCGCTGCGCTCTCGCCAAACGTCCAGACCGCTCCCATGCTCGCCACCAACCAAACCCCGATTCGAGTCCAACGCAATCGCATCACGCCTCCCTAAGAATGCCGGTGCTAGAGTAGCAGCCGACTCAGCCCATCTTCGAGCGCCGTCACGGCACCTTCAGCCAATCGGACGTCGACGTCATCTGACAGCGTCGTGCGCCCGGGGTTGATCTCGACGGTGAGCTTCCCTCGACGTCCGGCATCGACGACCGGCTCCATGATGTAGGGGAACACGCTCGTGGTTCCCACCGAAAAGACCACATCGAATCCGCGTTTCAGCTCTTTGCGCATGAGCTCGACTTTCTCGAAGGGAAGAAGCTCCCCGAACAAGACGACCTCTGGTCGCACGACCTCGCCGCAGGACGAACACATCGGCAGCGGCGCTAGCTCTCGGTAGTCGTCGACCGTGGAGCACCCGTCGCATCCGGTGCAGCGAAGCTCATGAATATCTCCATGGATGTCGATGACGTTGCGAGAGCCGGCCTTCTTGTGAAACCCGTCCACGTTCTGAGTGAGGACCCAAACGCGTGAACACCTCTGCTCGGCGAGAGCGATGAGCTCGTGGCCTCGGTTGAAGGTCTTGCCGCGGCTCGCTTTTTCGATCTGATGAATATAGCGCCACGTAATTTCTGGTCGGCGGCGAAGCATCTCGCCCGAGAGCGCCTCTTCGATCGAGAGCCCTTCCTCCGGGTCGGCGTCGTTATAGAGACCTCCGATACCACGATAGGTCGGGATTCCGGAAGGGGCGGAGATCCCGGCGCCGGTGATGAACAAGAGGCTCTCGGCCGCGGCCACCGCTGACGCGACCCGCTCGAGATCTCGCGCGCGAAAGGAGCTCACGTCACGAGAATAACCTACAATCCCCGTGATGAGCGTGATGAGAGTCGAGCACGCCGAGCCGGGAGCGCTCGGAAGCCTCCTCTCGCGCCTCGGGCTCTCGCTATGCGCGGTACCGCCCGACGAGCCCATCCCGGGGAGCTTTTGGGGAGATTCCGAAGCCGGACTCGTGGGCGCGACCCTCTACGCACGCAAGGACACGCCGATCCACTCCGTTCTTCACGAGAGCGCCCACTACGTTTGCATGACCCCCGACAGACGCGCCGAGCTCGAGCGCGATGCGGGCGGCGACGACGCCGAGGAGGCCTCGGTCTGCTACCTTCAGATACTCCTCAGCGAGCACCTGAGCGGCATGAGTCGAGCTCGGATGTTCGAAGACATGGACGCGTGGGGATATAGCTTCCGTCTCGGCTCGACCGAGGCGTGGTTCGCGCGCGACTCCGAGGATGCCGCTTCATGGCTGAAGGCGCGAGGAATTCTGGACGCGGACGGAGCGTTCACTTGGCGGTCGCGGGCCGAGGAAAGGGTGAGCCCATGAAGTGGGACGTCGACCCCAAGCTAGAGCCGTCTTCTGAAGCGATGCGCGAGCTCGGCCATCGGGTCGTCGAGCTGATCGTCGAAAACCTCCAGACCCTGAGCGATCGCGCCGTGAGCCGCACCGGGACCCGGGCCGCGCTCGAACGTGCGCTCGGAGAGAGTGCGCCTCGCCTGCCGCGATCCCCCGATGCGGTCCTCGAGCAAGTACGTGACGTCGTTCTCGAGAACATGATCCACGTCGACCATCCCAGAAATTTTGGATTCGTCCCTGGTCCGAGCAACTATGTCGGGGCGGTGGCCGATTTTCTCGCGTCGGGGTTCAACGTCTTCGCGGGCACCTGGCTCGAAGGCTCCGGCGCGGCCCAGGTGGAGCTGGTCACGCTGGGATGGTTGAAGCAGTGGTGCGGATTTCCGACCCGAGCCTCCGGCGTCTTCGTCAGTGGCGGCTCCCAAGCGAACCTCACCGCGCTGATGGTGGCGAGACAAGACAAGCTCCCGGACGGACCCGGGCGCGGTGTTTGGTATCAGTCGAGCCAGACCCACTCGTCGATCGGACGAGCGTTCAGGGTGCTCGGCTTTCGTCAGGACCAAAGTCGACGGATCGAAGTCGACTCGCAGTTTAGGATCTCGCTCGACGCGCTATCTCGAGCGGTCGCTTCCGACCGCCGCGGCGGAGACGAGCCTTTCGTCGTCGTGGCGAACGCCGGCTCGACGAATACGGGTGCCGTCGACCCGCTGGTCGAGCTGAGACGGTTTTGCGATCGAGAGAATCTTTGGCTCCACGTCGATGGCGCCTACGGTGCGGCCGCGGCCGTCTCTCCCTTGCATGCCACGTTGTTCGAAGGCATGGGGAGCGCGGATTCACTGAGTCTCGACCCTCACAAGTGGCTCTATCAGCCCTACGGCTTGGGCTGCGCGCTCGTAAGAGACGGAGCGCTTCTCACGAAACACTACGCCGTGCACCCGGAATATCTTCAGGACGTTGCGGCTAGCGACGAAGAAGTCAATTTTTGCGATCGAGGGATCGAGCTCAGCCGCGGATTCCGAGCGTTAAAGCTGTGGCTCACAGTCCAGCTGTTCGGTCTCGATAACATCCGCGCGGCAATAGTGAACGGGGTCGTCTTGGCGGAGCACGCGGAAGCTTGCTTGCGCGAGCGAGCGCGGTTCGAGGTCACGAGCCGAGCTCAGCTCGCGATCGTGAGCTTCCGCTATCTCCCGAGACATCATCCCGATATCAACGCGTTCCAGCTCGCTCTCTCTCGCGCGGTCATCGAGGACGGCTTTGCGCTCGTAAGCTCCACTGTCCTCGAGGGCAAGACCGTCCTTCGGATGTGCACCATCAACCCTCGGACGAGCGGCGACGATATCGAACGGACCATCGAGCGCGTCGAGACCATCGCGAATCGACTCGACCGCGTCGATGGACAGCCCTGAGCGTCTCAGCGAGTCGTGAACATGGAAGCCACGGCCATGCGCTCGTCCTCGTCGAGCTCCACCGAGAGCGCTTCCGCCGCGACTTCGAGCTGATCGGGTCTTCGCGGGCCCGCGATGAAGGCGGTCACGCTCGAGTGGCTCGCGACCCACGCCATGGCGAGCACTGCCATCGACACCCCGCGGGCTTTCGCGTGTGCTTCGAACGCGTTTAGTCCCTCGAACGTCTCTTCACGGAGAAGGTGAGCGTAGGGCTCGGGACGAAGGGTCATGCGAGATCCTTTGGGATAGTCGCCGACGCTCCGATACTTGCCGGTGAGCCACCCCCCCGCCAAAGGGCTAAATGGGGTGAAGCCCAAGCCTTGGTCCTCGCACAAGGGTAGGACGTCTCGCTCGTCGCCTCTCGACAACAAGCTGAAGTCGTTTTGAACCCACTCGAACCGGGCGAGCTCGTGCTTGTCGGACACCCACAGCGCCCTCGCGAGCCGCCAGGCTTCGAAGTTGCTCGCTCCGATGTAGTGAATCTTTCCCGCCCTCACCAGATCGTCGAGCGCGCCAAGGGTCTCTTCGATCGGGGTTTCGGGATCTGGCTCGTGCACGAGATAGAGGTCGAGACGCTCCGCGCCGAGCCGCGCGAGACTGCGGTCGACCTGCTCGAAGATGTGTCTTCGCGACAGGCCGCGATCGTTGACGCCGTCTCCGACCGGGTTGAAGACTTTCGAGCTCAGCAGGAGCTGGTCCCTCGCGCTCGTGTCCTTCGTCTTTCGCCACCGCCCGATGAACGACTCGCTCGCGCCGCCGCCATAGGCGTTCGCGGTGTCGAACAGATT
>JAJCXL010000535.1 GCA_029263435.1 Acidobacteriota bacterium
GACGCGGTCAGCGCGATACCTCGAATCGTTTTGTACATGGAAGTCTCCTAGAAACGTCTGAGTTGGGTTTGGCGCTCCCGCTCCCGGACAGCGGTCTGCAAAACCTGAATCTTGAACAACACGTCCCGCTCGTCGATGCGGGTTCTCAGCAAGCCTGTCTCACTCGATCCGTGCGCGACATCCAGCAGGATCCGCTCGATCTCGTCGAGGAGATCCGTCGCCGAAGCGTCGAGGACCCCCCTTCCAGACTGACGATAGAGCCGGCTCGCCGACAAGAGCTCTTTCGCTTGAGCTCGTTCGTAGTCCCCGTGGTCACGATTGGCGACTTCCAACAACAGCATCTGAGATCGGTCCAGATGCTCGTCGAGCGCGACGAATAGGATGCGCTCGCGGATGTCGTCCTCCGAGGCCCCAGGGACCACGGAGGTCGAGAGTCGGCCTGCCAGAAACGTCGCCGCCAGGGCCACCCCCGCCGCGAGCGCCCAGCCGACATAGCGCAGCCGCGGTCGGCGTCGTTTCAGCGAAGGCTGGATCCGGTGATAGACCTCGCTCCCATAGTCGGGGCCACGCTCGGGGACCGGCAAGGCGTCGACGTCTTGGAGGTCTCGCTCCAAGGACTCGAGCTGTTCACGACATTGCCCGCACGTCGCGAGATGACTCCGGTTCGCGCGCACGTCCTCGCTGTCTCCTTCTTCGTAGTGCAGAAGAATCAAAGCTTCCTCACTCAAATGATTCATATCGCGCTCCTCGGCACGGCGGCCAGAGTCGTTCGGAGCTTGCGCACCGCCCGAAAAACGGCCTGCTTGGTCGCGTTGACAGTGATGTCGAGCGTATTGCTGATCTCTTTCAAAGAGAGCTCCTCGTAGTGTCGCAGCACGAACGCCGCGCGCTCGAGCTCGCTCAGCTCCCCCAGTGCGGACTCGACGCTCTCGCGGATCTGGCGGCCGAACACCGCGCGCTCTTGCCCGGCAGCGACACCCGGCTCCATGTCATCCAGCGCCTGGTTGCGGGCTTCACTGCGTTTGCGACGACGGAGAAGATCGATCGCCGTGTTCGCGGTGATTCGATAGAGCCACGTCTTGAAATGGGCCCGCCCTTCGAAGCGCTCCAACCGGTTATAGGCCCGGATAAACGCCTCTTGCACGACGTCCTCGGCGTCCTCCTCGTGCCGGGTCATCCGGAACGCGAGCCGAAAAACGTCGTGGCTATGCGTCTCGACGAGGGTTCGAAACGCTGCCGGGTCACCTCGGCGAGCGCGATCGACCACGATATCGTCCGTCAACGCCTGCATGCCCTCTTTGGACGACGACGAGGGGTCCATGGTTAGCCGCCCCCTTGCAGGTGGGAGCGCGTCAGCCCGGCGCTACTGCCAGCCCGTTCTTCCGGGAAACACTGCCTCCGAGGGTCCGCGCTCAGCTCTGAGACGGGCGGAGACCTCCTCCGCACGACGCATGACGCGAAGCACGTTGCCGCCCAAGATCTTCTGGATGTCTTCGTCGCTGTAGCCCCGGTTGACGAGCTCTTCGCTCAGGTCGACGAACTTGGAGACGTCCTCGAGCCCCACCGGCACGGCCGAGATTCCATCGAAATCCGATCCGATACCGATGTGATCGATCCCCGCCACGCTCCGGATGTGGTCGATATGGTCGGCGGCTTGCCCGAGCGTCGCGCGCGGAGCAGGGTTGTCGGTATCCCACGCACCCAAACCGTCCTCGACGGAAGCGTCGCTGGAGCCCGAAGCGGCACGTAGCCGGGTCGCCTCGGCGGAGCGCCTCTGATCGTGATCGCGGACCTCTTGAGACAAGAAGCTCGGCACGAACGTCACCATCACGACACCACCGTTGTCCGGCAGTCGCTCGAGGACATCGTCCGGGACGTTGCGCGGATGATCGCACAGCGCCTTCGCCGAGGAGTGACTATAGATAACGGGCGATTCGGCGAGGTCGAGCGTATCGTGCATCGTCGCGGGCGACACGTGGGACAAGTCGACGAGCATGCCGAGCCAGTTCATCTCCCGGATCACCTCGCTGCCGAACTCCGACAAGCCGTCCAGGACGGGCTCGTCGGTAGACGCGTCCGCCCAGGGAGTGTTCTTGCTGTGGGTGATCGTCATATACCTCGCGCCCAGGCGGTAGAGCATGCGAAGGGTCGCGAGCGAGCTGTCGATCGAGTGACCACCTTCCATCCCGATGAGAGACGCGATCTTCCCCGACGCGAACACGCGCTCGACGTCGTCCGCCGTGAGGGCGAGCTCGAACACGTCAGGATAGCCCCGGATCATCTCGTGCACGATATCGATCTGCTCGAGCGTCGCCCGGACGGGTGCCGCTCCGGTGAGATCCGCCGGCACGTAGACCGACCAGAACTGAGCTCCCACCCCACCCGCTCGCAATCGCGGAATATCGGTCATCAGATGCGGCTGGCTCTTCGAGATATCCAGCTCGGAGAACCGGCGGTTGACCGTCTCTCGATAGCGTCCCGGCAAATCGTTGTGCCCGTCGATCAAAGGTGTTTGCCGGTGCAACCGAGCCGCCCCGGTGACGTCCCCTGCGCTCGGTGTGGGCTCCGCTCGAGGGTCGGATCCGCCGGAGTCGGCGGGAGGCGCTCCCCCGCAACCCACGAGCAACGCTCCGTAAAAGAGGGCGAACACAACGGAAGTCAAACGCATGTGGCTATCTCCTGAGGGGTTCGGGCACAAGAACATACTGCGCCCGGCTCGGTCGAGACACTAAGGGCGGGCTCGGGGTGGTGTCAAACGCGGGTCTGCTAGAATGCGATTCCATGAAGAAGTTCTACCTGACGACCGCGATTGACTACGTGAACAGTCGCCCCCATTTGGGTACTGCCTACGAGAAAGTCACCGCGGACGTCATCGCTCGATTCAAACGTTTGGCCGGCTACGAGACCCATTTCGTCATGGGAAATGACGAGCACTCCCTCAACGTCTTCAAAAAGGCGGAAGAGCTCGGACTCGAGCCCCTCGCTTATTGCGATCGAATGGAAGCCGAGTTCAAGACGGTCTGGGAGAAGCTGCACATCTCTTTCGATGACTTCATCCGAACCACCGAGGCTCGGCACAAAGTCTCAGTGCAAGAGCTCGTGCGGCGCTTGCAGGACGCCGGCGATATCTTCGAGAGCAAGTACGAGGGCTGGTACTGCAATTCGTGTGAAGCGTTCAAACCCGAGAAGGATCTCGTCGACGGGAACTGCCCTCTCCATCAAACCAAGCCCGAGTGGTTGGAAGAGCGTAATCACTTCTTCAAGCTCTCCAAGTATCGCGAGCCGCTGCTCGACTACTATCGGGAGCACCCGGAGTTCTTGGTCCCCGAGCTACGACGAAACGAGATCCTCAACGTGCTCGAATCCGGTTTGGACGACTTGTCGATCAGTAGGGAAAGCCAGAAATGGGGCATTCCGGTGCCCTTCGACGAGAACAGCGTCGTCTACGTTTGGGTCGATGCGCTCATCAACTACATCTCTGCCCTCGACTTCGGCGGTGACGCCTCGTTGTTCGAGACCTGGTGGCCGGCGGATTTGCATATCATCGGTAAGGACATCACTCGGTTCCACTGCATCTACTGGCCGGCCATGCTCATGAGCGCCGGGCTCCCCCTTCCCCGCCAAGTTTTCGGTCACGGCTTCGTCATGTTCAAAGGCGAGCGGATGAGCAAATCGCTAGGTACCGTCGTGGATCCGCTCGAGGCCGCGGAGCGTTTCGGCCCGGACCCGCTGCGCGTGTATTTGGTTCGAGAGATCGCCTACGGGCAAGACGGAGACTTTTCTTGGGATCGGTTCGAGGCGCGTTACAACTCGGACCTCGCGAACAACTTGGGGAACCTCGTGAGCCGGGTGACGAGCATGTCGGAGAAATATTTCGACGGTCACCTCACGGAGCCGGACGCCTCCGGGCCCCTACGCGAGACCGCGTCAGCGGCGGTTTCCGAATACGCCGAAGCGATGGAAGCGCTCGCGCTCCACGACGGCGCGGCGTGTGCGTTCGGTCTGATCGATCGGGTGAACGAGTTCATTACGGAGTCAGAGCCATGGGCGCTCGCCAAAGATCCGGAGAGAAGAGACGAGCTCGCTCGGGTACTCTTCGATGCGTGCGAGGCGACGCGGATCGCGACGCTGCTGTTGACTCCGATCATGCCCAGCTCGGCCCAGACGATTTGTGAACGGCTGGGATTCGACCTCTCGCTCGAGCCGCTACGCCTCGACCGACACGCGCGTTGGGGCGCGGCGGGAGCACTACGAACGACCAAAGGACCGGCGATGTGGCCTCGGCTCGAAGCAAAGACCTGAGGTCAGCTTCGTAACGCATCGACATCGCCGCTCGCGACGCCCCAAGTCGTTGAGTGGTGAGAGCAGAGCTGGGGGGGATGCGGTGCCTCCACAAACCCCAAATTGGGGTCGGGGGTAGAGTACTTTCCGCACACCTTGGTTTTGGGTTGGGGACTCCACCCTCACCACAAGGCATAACTACATGGGATCGGCGGCCAAGAGTGTGACATGAGTCACATTAATTGCGGATAGAGAGGTTTTCGAGCTCGATCGAGTCCGCCGGGGACTCATTCCGTGGCGTCCACCTCGAAAAGCTGTAGAAAGTCTTCGATGCGGGTCGGCTCCACCGCGGCGAGCTGTAAGTTCTCCACGACGTGCTCGACCGATTTCATTCCGACGAGGGCGGTCGTCACTCCGGGCGTCGATCTCGCGAACTGCAGGCACCTCTGGGCGTCCGTCGAGAGCCCTTTGAACACCTTCTCGAGCCAGTCGGGCATGCCGCTCGTCAAACGGCCTTGGGCCAAGCCGGCTGAAACGATGACGTGAACCTCGAGCGCCTCTGCCGCTTGAAGTAGTGAGTGCGGCGTCTCATCGATCTCGTGATTCTGGACGGTGAAGGCTTCGGTCATCGCGAGGTTGTAGGGTGCTTGCACGAATCGGAGATGATGATCTTCGAACGCGACCTCGCGCGCCCATCCCTCGACGTCCACGAGCGACATGTAACTCGGAGCGGTCGGCTCGACCCGGTGCGCCTGCCAGCTCGCGACACCGTAATGCGCGATCCTCTCGTCCGCGACCGCTTGCTCGAGAAACTCGAAGGCCGCTCTCATCCTGACCGCGAGCTCCGCGCGGTCCACGGCGGCGAGCTGCGCTTCCGGGTTATGGAGATAGTAGATATCGATGGTGGATACGCCCAAGTTCGAAAGGCTCTGGCTCAGCTGATCCTCGAGAAAAGACGGAGTGAGCACGTGCGATCGCGAGACGACGTCCTCGGGGGCGAACACGCCTCGGTCGAAGAAGCGGGCCTGTTTGTAGGCTTCCAAGTCAGGGGGCGGGTTTTCGTCCAGCGGGATGTAACCGCCCTTCGTCGAGATCACGAGCTGGTCCCGTGAGAAACCCTCGCTCTCTAGCTCCGCCAAGCTCTCGCCGATCACGCGCTCACTGCGCTGATGACGGTAGTTCGACGCCGTGTCGATCACGTTCACTCCCCGCTTCACCGCTTCGACCAGGGCGCTTCCATAAGCGGCATCCGTCGCGTCGTCGGCGTCGCCGAGATAGGTCCCGAGACCCAGGGAGGACAGCGTGAGTCCTTCCGCGATCCGAAAATGATCGCCGACGGCTCCGCTCTTGGTGCTCGCGGCGAACTTGGCGGTCCCCTCGTCTGATGCTCCGGCCATAGCTAGCTCCCCTTTTTGCCTACTACGGTGTGCTTTCGTGCACACCGACACCATATCCGTAAACGAGCTCTCCACCCCGTGATGCCGTGCCGGCAAGCACGAAGCCGGCCACGACCGCGAGTCCCAGCGCGCCCAAGCGCACTCGAGTCAAGCTCACCCGGTCTCGGGCTCGATCGCGCCAAAAAGCGTCGAATCGAACCCCGAACGTCGCGACCATGAAGATCACCGCGAAGAACGCCCAGTCGCCATGCTCAGCCACTGCTTCGGATGCGGTCGTGCCAAGCGTCGCTTCGAAAGCATCCGCCGCGAACTTTCCTGTCAGAGCCGCTGTCAGTGACGAGCCCGTCGCGACTGCGTAGGAGACGAGGGCAGTGCGGTCGAGCCACGCGGTGCCGACCCGCGCGACGAGAACGATGTCGAGAGCGACAGCCACGGCGAAACAAGCAATCGGAAAGTGTACGAGCATCGGATGCCAGTTCGGAAGGGCAGCGAACACTACCCGAGACTCCCGAAGGCGCGCGACGTTGGATCCGAGATCACGCCGTCCCCAGCAGGTCGAGGGTGGCGACGACCGGAAAATCCGTCTCGGTCAAGATGAACTGCCACATTTTGCGCTGCTTGTTCGAAAGCTCGGAGAACCGTACTTGACCAAAGCTACGGTCGAGCAAACGCACCGCCCGACGCGCATGGGTAGGTCCGATCGAGGTCTCGGAGTCCGCGGCGGCTAGCGCCTTCGCGGTCCACAGACACATCGGGTACAAGAGCAGCCATCGTGGAACCGCTTCGGTGAACGAAATGCGATCCTCCCCCGCCTGCATGAATCGCTGGCCGACGAGCTTAGACGCTAGATAGCGTTCGACGAGCGCCACGCCGTCCGGCTCTCCCAGGTAACCGACGGAGACGAGAGACACCTCACCGTAGCCCACCCCGATCCCTTCGTT
>JAJCXL010000536.1 GCA_029263435.1 Acidobacteriota bacterium
GGAAAAGAAAGCGGAGTTGCGCTCGATCAGCTATCGCGACTTCCTCGAGCGACACGTCCGGGTGGACCCGCAGGTACTCGAGTTCCTCCAAACGCGCACCAACGGCCAATTCGGGATTGGCATCGATGGTGTCTCGGCACTCATATCTTGGCGGCTGAATTTTCCCGGACTCACGCATCTAGGTCTGGAAAAGGAGCCGGCCGGCCGCATGGGTCAGCCGAAGTCAGAGGTCCATCGCGATCCTTACATTTTTCACTTCCCCGACGGCAATGCCTCCATCCCGAGACTGCTCGTCAGAGCGCTCAACCCGCGGGTCGCTTCCGGGCACACGATGGACGACGTCGTCACTGACCGATTTCGCTACGACCGTCTGGACGAGCCGGGCGCAAAAACGCGCATCCGTCTCCAGAGCACGGCAGTCCGGGTGCGAGAGAGCGCCGGAGGCGAGATCGACGTCACCTACGTGAAGGACGATCGCGCCACCAGAGTGCGGGGACGAGCGGTGGTGATGGCGTGTTGGAACTCCATCATTCCTTTTCTCTGCCCCGAGCTTCCAGAGAAACAGAAAAAAGCTCTCTCTTACGCGGTCAAGGTTCCTCTCAACTACACGAACGTCCAAGTTCGCAACTGGCGCGCCTTTAGCGAGCTCGGCATCAGCTCGGTCTCTTGTCCGGGTAGCTTCTGGTCCGGGGTCTCTCTGGATTTCCCTGTCGCGATGGGTGGCTACAACAATCCCAAGAGCCCGGATGAGCCCGTCGTATTACACTTGTCCCGGTCTTCGACGAGCCCCGGCCTGCCGCCGCAAGAGCAATTTCGCACGGGCCGCTACGAGCTCTTATCAACGAGCTTCGAAGACTTCGAGCGAGCGATCCGAGACCAGCTTCACCGCATCCTGGGGCCGGGGGGCTTCGACCCGGCACGGGATATCGAAGCGGTCACCGTCAATCGCTGGCCTCACGGCTACGCCTATGAGTACGCCTATCTGGGCGAGCCCGAGTGGAGCGAAGAAGACAAACCTTGCGTCGTCGGACGACAACGCTTCGGCCGGATCGCCATTGCGAACTCGGATGCCGGCGGCGAGGCCTATGTCGACAGCGCCATCGATCAAGCTCACCGCGCGGTGAGAGAGCTCGTCTCCGCTTCCGAATAGGACCCGCATGCGCCCGTCGTGGTTCGTAGCCGCTGCGGGAATCGTCGCTGTCGCCTACGGTGCGCGATTTCTCCCCGAGGATCCTGCCGAGCTGGGAGTGTTCACGCTGGCCCCGTCGGTGTTTCTCATCGTCTACATCTTCGCGACGAAGAGAATCCTCGAGTCCTTGATCGCAGCGTCTTTGATCGGGTTTCTGATGGTGCATGGAGGCGACTTCTTCCAGGCCTTCAACGACGCGCTCATGAAAGTGCTTCAGAGCGAGACGATGGCGTGGCTCTTTCTCGTGTGCGGACTCATGGGAAGCGTCATCGCGCTCATCGAGCGCGCCGGAGGCTCATTTGCCTTTGGCACCTGGGTATCGAGCAAAGCGAAGACCCGGAAAGGGACTCTGCTGTGGACGTGGGTCTTGGGGATGGCCATCTTCATCGACGACTATTTGAACTCACTCACCGTCGGCTCGTCGATGGCTCCAGTCACCGATCGACACAAAGTTTCGAGAGAAATGCTCGCCTACGTCGTCGACTCGACGGCCGCGCCGGTATGCGTCCTCGTTCCCATCTCCACTTGGGGTGTTTTCGTCGGTCAGCTGCTCGAGACCAACGGGCTCGCGCCTCCCGGCGAGGGACTCGTCTATTTCGTGAAGACGATCCCCTATAACTTCTACGCTTGGTTCGCGGCGCTTCTGGTGCCGCTCGTCATCTTGGGGGTCGTCCCCGCTCTGGGTCCGATGAAACGGGCGGAGGAGCGAGCGATGAATGAAGGTATCCTCGCACCGCCGGGATCGGAAAAGATTGACATCAAAGCGGGAGCGGTCGTTCAGACGCCGGAGCGGCCCAGGCTCGCGAACTTCTTCGCGCCGATTCTGTTTCTCGTCGCCGCGACCATCTATTTCGACGTGGACATGGCCAAAGGGGTCGCGAGCACGGTGGCCTTCATGTTCGTTCTGTTTCTCTTCCAGAAGATACTCGACGCGTCGGAGTTCGCGGACCTCGCCGTCGCCGGCATCAAGAACATGCTGCTCCCACTCTTGATGATGGTGCTCGCGTTTACGTTCGCGGAAGCGAACGAGCAGATCGGCTTCACGTCCTACGTGATCCACGAAGCCGCTCCGTTGATGTCGCCGGCGCTCATGCCGGCGGTGACTTTTCTCGTCCTAGGCATTACGGAGTTCATCACCGGCACCAATTGGGGGATGTACGTCATCGCACTTCCCATCGTCATACCCCTCGCCGAGACCATTGGAGCCGATCCTTTGATGGCCGTCGCGGCGGTGCTGTCCGCCGGAGTGTGGGGCGCGCATATCTGCTTTTACTCCGACGCGACGATCCTGTCATCCGCGGCCTCAGGGTGTGACAACTACCGCCATGCGGTCACTCAAATGCCTTACGGTCTCTTGGGCGCCGCCCTCGCCTTCGTCGCGTTTCTAATCGCAGGATCTCTGGCCTGAAGGCGCTGCGCGGAGAGCCCGCGGCGCGCGCGCAGTCCCACGGATCTAGTCGAGACGGTTAGCGCGGGATTTGGCCGGGAGGCTATCATGCACCTCATGACGCATCCGGAGGTCGAGTCCGCGCCAGGATCGGTCGGCGAGGTCGAAACGAGATACATGACCCTCCCACGACCGCTCGTGCTCGAATGTGGAAAGAGCCTCGAGCCCGTGACCATCGCTTACGAGACCTACGGGAAGCTTTCCCCCGCCAAAGATAACGTCATTCTCGTTTGCCACGCGCTCAGCGGCGACGCACACGCGGCGGGCACGAGTCCGGAGGCCACCCTCGAAAGCACCCGGGACGGTTTCCGTGCCGACGAGCGGGATCAGGGCGCGACGGCGAGCCTCGGATGGTGGGACGGCATGATCGGGCCGGGAAAGGCGTTCGATACCGACGAGCATTTCGTCGTGAGCACGAATCTGCTCGGCGGGTGTCGCGGCACGACCGGTCCGTCTTCCGAGAACCCGGAAACGGGCCGGCCCTACGGGTCGGATTTTCCCGTCATCACGGTCGCGGACATGGTGCGAGCCGAGCGGGCGTTGCTCGACGAGCTCGGGATCGGCCGCTTGAAAGCGGTGGCGGGCGGCTCGCTCGGCGGTATGCAGGCGCTCGAATGGGCGGCGATGTTCCCGAGCGACGTGGATCACATCATTCCCATCGCGAGCACTCATGCTCTCGATCCGCAAGGGGTCGCGTGGAACGCCATCGCTAGAAACGCCATCATGGCGGACCCGGCGTGGCAAGCAGGCCACTACTACGCCACCGAGTCCCGTCCCGACGCGGGGATGGGAGTCGCGCGGATGGTCGGCCACGTGACCTACCTCTCCGCCGAGTCGATGCAAGGCAAGTTTTCTCGTCGATTGCAGGACGGTGACGCGATCCGCTACACGCTCGAGCGAGCCGAGTACGAAGTCGAAAGCTATTTGAAGCACCAAGCCGCGAAATTCGTCAAACGCTTCGACGCCAACACCTACCTCTACACGTCTCGCGCGCTCTCTTATTTCGACCTGGCGCGCCAGTACGGCGCCGGCAGCCTGGCCCAGGCCGTTCGCCATTTCGAAGCGCGTACCCTACTCATCTGCTTCAGCTCGGATTGGCTCTACCCACCAGAGAACTCGACGACGCTCGCGAGCGCTCTCGAAGCCAACGGCAAGAGTGTGGAGCTTCACGTCATCAGCGCTCCTTATGGTCACGATTCATTCCTCCTCGAGGAAGAGCGCCAGACCCCAATGGTCCGTCAGTTTCTCTCAAGCTAGAAGTTCACAGGAGGCATGCTCGATGGAAGAGTCTCGTGAGTTCGGGTTCGAGACCCGCCAAGTCCACGCCGGTCAACGGCCCGATCCCAATACCGGCGCCCGAGCGGTCCCGATCTTTCAAACGACGAGCTACGTGTTCGAAGATCCGGAATCCGCCGCCGCTTACTTCAACTTGAAGGAGTACGGCAACACGTATTCCAGGATCATGAACCCGACCGTCGCGTCGTTCGAAGAGCGGATCGCGAGCCTGGAAGGCGGGGTCGGCGCGGTGGCTTTCGCGAGCGGTATCGCCGCCCAGGCGGCGGCGCTGTTCACGCTCCTGCAGCCAGGAGACCACGTTGTGTCGTCCTCGGCACTGTACGGCGGCACCGTCAATCAGCTCAAGCATCTCTTGCGCAAGATGTCGATCGAGATCACGTGGGTGGACCCGGATGAGATCGACGCTTGGCAAGCCGCCGTGCGGGACAACACGAAGCTCTTCTACGGCGAGACCATAGGTAATCCCGGTGGAAACGTTCTCGACATCGAGGCGATCGCGGCTACCGGGCACACGCACGGCATCCCTCTCATGGTCGATAGCACCTTTGCGACCCCTTATCTGTGTCGCCCGATCGAATGGGGTGCGGATATCGTGGTGCATTCCGCCACCAAGTTCATCGGTGGTCACGGCACGAGCATCGGGGGCGTGGTCGTCGAGTCCGGTGAGTTCGATTGGTCGAACGGACGCTTCCCGGTCATCGCGGAGCCCTCTCCCGCCTACCATGGGTTGGCGTTTCACGAGACCTTCGGCACTTATGGCTTTCTGATGAAGCTTCGCGCGGAAACACTCCGGGATCTCGGAGCGGCCATGAGCCCGTTCAACGCGTTCTTGTTTCTCCAAGGGCTCGAGACGCTCTCGTTGCGGATGGAACGGCACGTGGACAACGCCCTCGCCGTCGCGCGATTCCTCGAGACCCATCCGTTGGTGGACAAAGTGACCTACCCCGGACTTCCCGACAGCCGCTATCGACCCCTCGTCGACAAGTACCTACCCAAAGGAGCGGGCGCGGTGTTCTCCTTCGACTGCAAAGGCGGAAGAAACGCAGGACAGGCTTTCATCCGCGGGGTCAGCCTCTGGTCGCACCTGGCCAATGTGGGAGACTCGAAGAGTCTCATCATCCATCCCGCGAGCACGACCCATCGTCAGCTTCAGGACGACGAGCTGGAAGCGGCGGGCGTCGGCCCGGGGACGATCCGGCTTTCGGTCGGGATCGAGAACCTCGACGACTTGATCTGGGACTTGGAACGGGCCTTCGAACGAGTCCGACAATCCGAGGCGGAAGCGGTGCGGGCATGAGCACGACGTTCGAGCTCTCACGCTATCAAGACCCTTCCATCGTTCAGCGCGTCCTACACAACGCGAAAACGGTCGCGGTCGTCGGGTTGTCCGCGAACGAGCTGCGAGCCAGCTATTTCGTCGGCTTCTATCTCAAGCGGCACGGCTATCGGGTCATTCCGGTCAACCCGAAAGAGACCGAGATCCTCGGTGAGCCGAGCTACCCCAGCATTGCCGACGTTCCAGAGCCCATCGACATCGTCAATGTGTTTCGCGCGCCGGCCGCGCTTCCCCAGATCGCAGAACAGGCGGTCGCCGCGAAAGCCGGGAATCTCTGGTGTCAGTTCACGGTCATCAATGAAGAAGGAGGGCGCATCGCCGAAGAGGGCGGGATGTCAGTAATCATGGACCGGTGCATCAAAGTGGAGCACGCCCGCTACGTCGGCAGGATGCATTGGCTGGGTTTCAACACCCACCGGATCACGTCGGTCCGAGGGGGGATCCAGTAGGTGCTCGCGCTCGCGGGATGGATGATGATGCTGCAACCGCTCGTGACGAATCCCGGGGTGCACGAGCTCGAGCTCGTGCGAGACGACGCGAGCACTGTTTTGTACACCTTGTCGATCCCCGAAGGGGTCCAGCCGTCGGAACCTCGCCCACTCGTCATCGCGCTGCATTTCGCCGGACGGGATAGGCCTCACTTCGGTCGCGCGGTGCTGACTCGATTGGTCGAGCCCGGGTTGAGACAGCTCGGTGCCATCATCGCGGCTCCGGATAGTCCCGGGCGAGGCTGGAATCACCCGGACGGAGAGCGTGCGGTGCTCGACCTCATCGAGCATTTGAGCAAGAGCTACCCCGTCGACTCGGAGCGGATCGTTCTCACGGGCTACAGCCTGGGCGGCATGGGTACGTGGTACATCGCCGCCCGACATCCGGAGACGTTCTCGGCAGCGATCCCGATGGCCGGAGCGCCTCGAGGCGAGTCCGAAGAGCACCTCCGCACCTTCGTGAAGCTGCCGATCTACGCTATTCACTCCCGGCTGGACACGGTCGTTCCGCTCGCGCCGACGGAGGAGGCGATGACGAAGCTCAGAGGTTGGGGCGCCCACAAAGCCGAGCTCACGGTCGTCGAAGACGTCACGCACTACGAAACGGCCGGGTTCGTACCCTACCTGCGAGACGCCGTGGACTGGCTCCGAGATATCTGGACCGAGCAGTAGAAGATCTTGCCCGTCCAGACTGAAATTGCTACTCTCGTTGCTGCACCGCACATCTCGTAGCCACACCCACCGCCCGGGCGCGCCACCAAGCCACGCCCCGGCCGCTTTAGTTTTTTTTTCGCCGAAGGAGCGATAGAGATCCGTCATGGACAAGAAAACGACAGCCGGCAAGAAAGCTGCCAGCAAGAAAACAGCCCCCAAGAAGGCCGCGAAGAAGAACGTGACCAAGACGAAGGCAGCGACCAAGAAGACCGCCGCCAAGAAGACCGCCGCCAAGAAGACCGCCGCCAAGAAACCCACGGCGCGCGCTAGCAAACGTCCCACGAAAGCCGCCGCGACGTCCTCTCCCGCGC
>JAJCXL010000537.1 GCA_029263435.1 Acidobacteriota bacterium
CCCGCTTCACGCCTCGAACGGAAAATCGACCTCGAGCTCTGAAGCGAGATCCCGCAGCTCTCGAAGTGTCTCGCGCTCGAGCGGGATACCGCTGTTCAACCGATCCCGGCGTCTCGCAAACTCTCGTTGTCCCGGAAGAATAACAGGTTGATCCGGATCAATGGGCGGTGCCGACGTCACCTGCTCGACGAGTGCCTCCACTCGGGCGTTGAACTCGTCACGCTCCAAGAAAGCTTCCGGCGAGATCGCGAGCATCTGGTGACCTACGTCGAAGTGGGTGTCTTTCTGAAACACGTCGGTCCCGAACAACGCACCGGTCATCACCCCGGTCAAGATGTCGGTGATCAAGCTTAGGCCGTAGCCTTTGTTCTCGCCTATCGGCAGGAGTGCCCCTGACAACGCGTCACCCGGGCTCGTCGTCCGCCGGCCGTCGGGCGTGAGGGCCCAATCGGGAGGCATCTCGAGACCCGCGCGGTGAAGAAATCTCATCATCCCCTTACCGCTCGTAGTCAGAGCCATGTCGAGCACGATAGGGTCTGCGCCGTCTCGGGGCACGGCGATCCCCCACGGATTGGTGCCGAGCACAGCCGCAGCCGAGCCGGTCGGAGCCATCTCGGAGCCGGCGTTCGTCATGGACCAGCCGATCAAGCCTTGGTCCGCCGCACGGTGAGCGTGATAGCCGGCGATTCCGAAGTGATTGCTGTTTCTCACGCCCACCATCGCGACGCCGCCTTCACGCGCTTTGTCGATGGCGCGATCCATGGCCCGCTGCGCGGCCACGTAGCCGAATCCCTTGTGCGCGTCGAGTAAGGCGCTGGCCGTCCGGTCACGCACCCACTCCATCTTCGCGTCCGGGACGATGCCGCCGTTTCGCACTCGACGGTGATAGCGGATCAACTTCTCGATCCCCTGCCGCTGTCCCGGATGCCACCACAAGCTCGCCGTGACCAGCCCGTCGGTGATGGTCTGCGCTTCTTGTTCGGTGGCGCCGAGCGCACCGAGGAAGTCAGAGATGAACCGGCGCAACACCGGCTCCGGACAGATCGCAAAATCGTCGGACATGGCTTTTCGACCTTTCTGGAGATGCGGTCGAGCTATGGGGCTCGAGCGTCCGCGGTTTGAGAGATGTTCGACGAGGCGAGCGCGTCTCGCTCGCCGTCCCCGAGCGCCAAGGCATGACGGAGCCACACGGCCGCGAGAGCCGCGGTCAGCGCCATCCCAATCACGATCGCCATCCACACCCAAGCGACCGGCTTCTCCATCACGAAGACGAACAGATAAGAGAGCGGCCCACTGATGAGCACCACTCTCAGGAGCGATAGGACCAACATCGGTCGTCCCTGCCCCATACCCTGGAGGGCTCGACCGCTGAGCATGATTACCGCGATGAACGGGTAGGCGAACACGCCGATTCGCAAGTAGCCGGTCCCAGCCTGCGCGATCGCAGCATCGTCGGTGAACGCGGCCAACAGGGTGGGCGCGAGGAAGAAGAACAGCGTCCCCAATACCACCGAGGTCAGGAGCGCGCACACCATCGCATAGCCAATGATGCCCCTCACGAGCTCCCCTCTCTTCGCTCCATGAAACATGCCGACCAGGGTCATCAACCCGGCCGCCACCGCGATCACCGGCAACATGAAAATGTGATCGATCCGGCTACCGACCTGAAATGCCGCGACGGTTTGCTCCGAATACTCCACCAGGATTCGATTGAAGACAGCGCCGCCAAGCGCCATGACGATAAAGGAGAAGGACGCGGGCGCGCCTACTTTGAAGATCCCGGCGAGGATCGCGCGGTCGTAGCGAAACGCGCTCCAGTCGAACGTCACGTACTGATGCTCTTTCACGAAGAACAAATAGACGAACACGGTCGCGACCGCCGCCTGGCTGAGAATCGTCGCGAGTGCCGCTCCCTCCACCCCGAGACCGAGGGTAAAGATGAATACCGGGTCCAAGATGATGTTGACGATGGTGCCGCCGCCTTGGATGAGGACCGGCGTCGTCGTGTCCCCTTCTCCGGTGAGGATAGAGCGAAAAAACACCGACATCACCATGAAGACGTAGCCCATCGCGATGATACGGAAGTAGCCCCAAGCGAGGGCGAGAAGATTCGGGGGAACGCCGAGAGCCGACAACAAATCGTCGCCGATGAACAACGCGATCGCGGTGAACGTCGCCGACACGAGAAGACCCAGGACGACCCCGTGCTCCGCGCTCTGATCCGCCAGCCTCTTGTCGCGAGCTCCGATGTGACGGGCGACGACGGACGTGACTCCGGCCCCGAGGCCGAACACGATGCCGATCCCCAAGAACACCAATGGCATGTTGAACGCCAGAGCGGTCAGGGCGTCCGAGCTCACCTGCCCGACGAAGTACATGTCGGCCAGCATGTAGACCGTTTGGAGCGACAACCCAATCATGACCGGCATCGCGAGCCGCCACAGCGCGCGGCGGGGTGCGGCCAGAAAAGTGTCGAGGCGGGAGTGTTTCTCGGGAGTCGTCATGCGCGTCACAAATAAGGGGTGAGGAGCCTAGCGGCGCCGTCACGCAACCGCACGGGGAGTTTCCGCTCCTTGACTTCCTGCTTGGTAAGCTCCCGCGCGGCGCGAATTCTGTTCTTGACCAGCGCCGCCATCGACGCCGCGAGGTCACGGTCGTAGCACTCGACGTTGAACTCGAAGTTGAGGCGCAGGCTCCGGGGATCCCAATTCGTCGATCCGAAAAACACCCAGTAGTTGTCGACTACCATCAGCTTGGTGTGATCGAACGGCACTTCGGGCGAAAGCCACACCCGACACCCGTGTCCCAGGACTTGTTTGATTTGTCCCCACATCGCCCAGTTCACGAGCTTGAGGTTCCCGTTCTCTGGAATCACGATGTCGACGTCCAATCCGCTGAGCGCGGCGGTATTGAGAGCGTAGACGAGGGGCGAGTCCGGCAGAAAATACGGGGTCACGATCTTGATCGATCGCGTGGCGCAGGCGATGGCGCCCATCAGGGTGAAGTTCAAGACGTCGATATCGGCGTCGGGACCGTCGACGATGCCGCGCGCCACCGTCCGGCCGCAAGGACTGAGGCTCGGAAACCATTTTTCGCCGGACAGAGACTCGCCCGTCGTGAACTCCCAGTCCTCCGCGAAGGTGTCTCTCAGGTGCGCGACCACCGGCCCTTCGAGCCGAAAATGAAGGTCCATGCCCGGATGCTTCGGGGTGCTCGACAGCAAATAGTCCTCCCGAATATTCATTCCGCCCGTGAAGCCTACGCGACCATCGATGACCATCACCTTGCGATGGTTCCGAAGATTGAACGACGGCACCCGGGTAGAGAACGTCGGCAGGAACGTCGCCACCGGAACGCGATTCTTCTTCAGGAGTCGCGAGATGGGAGGATGCGAGTAACGAGACCCCACGTGGTCGATGAGGACCCGCACTTCGACGCCGCGCTCGACCGCGGCCGAGAGCTCATCGAGAAATTGCCGGCCGGCCGCGTCATTGTCGAAGATGAAGGTCAGAAGCACGACGCTCTTGCGGGCGTTTCGCACTGCTTCGAGCATGGCCGGATAAGCTTCGTCACCGTTGATCAAAGGCTCGACTCGGTTGCCGGCCAGTAGTGTCCTCGTGGTGACGTTTCCCACGAGATGCGCAAGCTCCACCGCTTCGTCTTGAGCTTGAAGAAGCGTCGCGATATCGCCGGGGATCAAGCTGCCACCCGGCCACCTTCGCTCCGGCACATCCTCGGTCTCCCGCCTGAGCGCAACCGCGCGCCTCCGAATGCGGTTCACGCCGATCAAATAGTAGAGGAGCGCTCCGAAGCCTGGCACCAATACGATGAGCCCGACCCAAGCAATGGCCGCGCGGACCTCTTCTTTGAACAGGAGCGCGTGGAGGACCGCAATGGTCGCCATCACGATCAGTGCGGCTAGGACGAACCACCCGTGTGACGGATCCCACTCAAACATTGGATTTGCGTGGGCAGAATAGCACGAGGAGCACCTGTCCACCGCAGAGGACGGCCACTGGAATCCGCGTCCGGAAATTCGGATCCATCGCGCGCGCAGATCGAGGGTCGAAAACGCGGAAAGTACTGGAAGAACAAGGTTTTCGGCCCAGAGCCTCATTACTCATATTGTGGCCCTGACTTTGCAGATGAGTTACCATGTGTAGGGATCCAAAGCGATCCAGCTGCGCAGAAACGGGGTAATACTTGACATTCTTGACAGGGCTCGGAAAACGCTTGGCACCGTGGCTCGTCGCCGGGATTCTGGCGGGTTGCAGCGCGAGCCAGAGCTCCGCGCCCAAGGTTCCAACCCCGCCCGCACCGCCGAGCGTCCCGGAAGCACCCACACCGTCTGAACCGTCCTCGTCGCCGTCCTCGTCGCCGGAGGCGGGAGAAACCGAAGCGACCAACCCCAAATCAGGCTCCGAGACGAGCGCTCCAAGCGCTGAGCCCGCACAAGGTGAAGGCTCCGGCGAGAGCGGCCCGGACAAAGTGGAAGCCGAGCCCGAGGCACAGGGTAGCGCCGGCGCTACGCCCGCAGACGCCGTGGAGCCGACCGCGAGCCCGTCTCCAGGTCTGGCGCGCGAGGGATCCGGCGCGGCGAGCTCCTCGGCTAAGGGAGCCGAGACCTCGGAGGAGCGACGTGACGGGTTGAACGAAAAGCTCGACGCTTCGCTCCGAGAGTTCGATGGCCTCATATTGAAGGAGCGCGAGCTGTTGGACGGGCGTCGCCAAGAAGACACGTCCAGAAGTGGTGAGACGAGCGGCGCGTCCGGAACGGGCCGGGCCGGCGATCAAACGGGAGAGCTCGAGGGTACTTCCGCTGAGGCCGAAGCTCAGATGGCCGGAGGCACCGGTGCCTCGCCCGATCAAGCGCCGAGCGATGAAGACCCTGAAGCGGGTCCAACGACGATGGGCGGCGATCCTGCAGCGGATCAAGGCAAGGTTCCCGAAGACGTCGGTGACGGAAGGGATGACGACATCGTCGCTCGACAGCTTCGCGAAGCTGCCATGAACGAAGAGAACCCAGCGCTTCGCGAACGACTATGGGACGAGTATCGCGCCTATAAGCGAGGTACGAAATGAAGAAATTGGAGGCCGCCATGAACCCAACGCGCCTGAGTCGAGCTCCCCTCGCCATCGCATCGGTCCTTCTCATAGGCCTCGCCAGCGTCGACGCACAAGCCTTCGCCCGCGGCGACGAGCCGGTGGCACTCGAGCAAGCTCGAACCGAGATCCTCGAAGAACGTCTGCTCGATGTCGGTATCCAGCTGTTCGACCCCGGCCTCCCGGAGGACGAGTACGAGCGCTACAAGCTCGAGGATGAGGGCATTTATACCGACGTTCGAAAGGCCGAAGCCCGTTACTTCCCGATGCAGCTGAAGAGCGCACTCCAGACATCCGGATTCTGGGGGGCGGTGCGACTCGTCCCGGCATCCCATGTCGTCGACTTGCGCGTTGGCGGCCGCATACGGAAGTCGAACGGAAAGCATTTGGAGCTCGACATCATCGCGGTCGATGTCCAAGGCAAAGAGTGGATCGAAAAGACTTACAAAGCCGAGGCAGACCCCCTCGCCTACGTGGACGGCGAGGGCCGTCCCGAGCCGTTCCAAAGTCTCTATAACCGCATCGCGAACGATCTCCATGACGCGTCTCGGAAGATGGACACCGAGGACGTCCAGCGGGTGCGCCGCATTGCCGAGCTCAGATTCGCCAACTACTTGGCTCCAAGCGCATTCGGGGATTACTTGTCGGAGAAGAAATCGAAGTTCAAG
>JAJCXL010000538.1 GCA_029263435.1 Acidobacteriota bacterium
CCAACGGCAATTTCGAGAATCCCAACGCTTTGATCAACGCCCGAGGCAGGTCCTTCTACGATCGAACCAACCAGCTCAAGGTCGCTGGGACCGTCATGATGCCCTACGACATTCGTGTCTCGGGAACCGTCCTCGCCCAGAGCGGCCAACCGATCGCGAGAACTTTCAACGTCCCATTGACTCAAGGAACGGTGACCGTCCTCGCCGAGAAAGTTGGCGATTCGAGGCAGCCGAAGGTCGCCACGGTCGACTTGACGATCGCCAAATTCTTTGTGCTCGGCGAGGGGCCTGGGGTTCGCTTGGAACCCTCGTTGACCATCTTCAACCTCCTCAACGCCAACACGGTCACCGATACCATCCTTTCGAGCGGAAGCGCCTTCAATCAGGTGTTGAACTTCCTTGCGCCCAGGGTCGTTAGATTCGGGATCAAGGTAGTCTTTTAAGCCGTTCGTCCCAATCGTTCACGGGGGGGAGCCTCTTGCGGGCTCCCCCTTTTTTTGTGTGACCAGGGCCGTAGACGACAAAGATTCGATTCCGAAGAAATCGATTCTCGGTCACAAGATAAGGGTGCTGGAGCGGCCTCCGGTGACAAACCCGGAACTAGAACAAAGCATTGGACTTCCGCTCGAGACTCTCACCATCGACTACGCTTCGGGTCACGAAAATTCGGATTGTTACCTTTCTTCCCCCTAATGGGGATGAATCCCCCGCCGAACATCACAGAAAGAAGAGTTCTTGGCTGCGATACTGGCATGGGGCACCCACAGATGGTGCGCCCGGAGGCCCGCTTGATCACAACGACGGATTGCCCGCACTGCGAGACGCCGACGGACACGGCCGCAGGGATCTGCGCGGGCTGCCGCAAGCCCATCGATGACAGCTCGGTGGGACTCGAGAAGCGGCTGCTGGAGACGTTCGGCGACCGGTACGAGCTGTTGAACCGGGTCGGCGCCGGCGCCTTCGGAGAAGTGTATCGAGCATTCGACAACCGCCTCGATCGTGAGGTGGCTCTCAAGCAAATCCGCCTCGACGGATTTCGCAGTAGCGGAGAAGCAGAGGAGATGCGGCTTCGCTCGCAGCGCGAGGCCAAGATGGCGGCGAAGCTCCTCCACCCCAACATCGTCACCGTCCACGACGTGGTCGACGTGTCGGACAGCACCTTGATCCTCATGGAGTTCGTCGACGGAACCACCCTGGAGTCGCGACTTCGGGAGACCCAGCGCCTCGGCTTCGAAGAGTGCTTGGAGCTCATGTCGCAGACCGCCGCAGCACTCGACCACGCACACGAGCTGGGGGTCGTTCATCGCGACATCAAGCCGGCGAATTTGATGATCGACGGCAAGGGCCGCATTCGCATCACGGACTTCGGCATTGCGAAGACCGAAAATGGCGCAGACATCACCGCGACGGGAAACGTGCTCGGCACCCCTTACTACATGTCCCCCGAGCAGGCGCGTGGATCGGACCACCTCGACGGACGCGCGGACCTGTTCTCTCTGGCGTGCGTCATCTTCGAGTGCCTCGCCGGCTACAAGCCGTTCCAGGGCAAGGCCGTCGTCGACATCCTCCTCCGAATCCTCCAAGAGCCCCCCGCGGAGCTCGACTGCAAGGCTCTCGATATTCCGAGCGGCGTTCCCGAGGTCCTCAACCGGGCGTTGGCCAAGGACGCTGCGGAGCGCTTCGGCTCGGCTCGGGAGCTGATCGACGCGCTGTGGCAGGCCCCATCCGTGATCGACGTAGGGGAAACCGTCAACTTGTCCCCGGAAACCAAGCCCGCCGACGTTGTGAAGCCGGTCGTCACGCGACGGTCCCCCGGCACGTTGACGTCCTTCGGCGTCGAGGATCAGGGGAGCCTAGAGACCCGAGGACTCGCGGAGGTTCTGGGAGACATCCATCAAAGGCGCCGAACAGGAATCCTCCACGTTCAGAATGACTCGTCGTCGAAACGCGTCTATTTTCACGAGGGCGCCATCGTCTTCGCCAACTCGGACGTCGAGTCCGACCGGCTCGGACGCTTCCTCATCCGTGGAGGTGTCATCGACGAGTCGACCTACGAGAACGCCTGGAGCTCGATGCAGCAGAGCGGTCAGCGCCTGGGTCGAGCGCTGGTCGACGCCGGCCGGCTCTCCGAGGACCGCGTCGAAGCGCTAGTGGCGGAGCAGGTCCAGGAGATCATCTGCTCGATGTTTCGCTGGAGCTCCGGACACTACGGCTTCGAGGCACTCGAGACCGCCGTCGAGCAGGATCTCCACCTGGAGCTCTCCACCCAAGAGATCATCCTTGACGGCGTCCGACGGATGGCCTCGGACGACACCATCCGCAACACCATCGGCCCGCTCGGTCGGATACCGAGCCTCGCGAAGAGTGACGCGCTGCTCGCAGGCGACGTGACGCTGAGCCCCTCCGAAGGGTACGTGCTCTCGCGCATCGATGGACAGACCTCCGTGGCCGATCTGATCGCGATCTGCTCTATGGGTGAACAGGAGACGCTGCGATGCGTCTGCGCCTTGGCATCCATGGGAGCGATCTGCTGGGACTCGTCGGGCGAGGAGCGTGCATCGCAGGCCCGCGCATCGCAGGGGCGTGCATCTCAGGCAAAGGCATCTCAGGCCCGTCCAAGCAGCTCGTTCGGCTCGGTGGCGGAAGACCTGGGCACCGACCGCGTGAGGCGAAACGACTCGCCCGCAGACGACGTCGAGTCGACGCTGGCCGCCATCGCGAAGAAGAAGGCCGCGATCGGTTGCGTGACACACTACGAGCTCCTCGAGGTGTCCCGGGTAGCTTCGCACTCGCAGATCAAGGCTGGGTTCTTCGCGCTCGCGAAGCGATACCACCCCGACCGCCACCGGGCGAATGCGTTTCGAGACGTGCAGGCAGACCTCGAGTCCATTCTCATCGGCCTGCGTGAGGCCTTCGACGTTCTCGGCAGTCCCGTCCATCGAGTCGGCTACGACAGCAGTCTCCCTCCCGACCCCCATGCACCGCCTCCACCGCAGGGCGAGCCGGTCGAGGACCTTCGAACGTCGTCGGCGGGGACCGGAGCAGACCCGCAGCAGACCGAGCAGGAGACCGGATCGTCCGACAGTCAGGGAAGCTCGTCCGATAGCGTGCCTGCGGCCTTCACCTCACCACGCGTGATGGCTTTCGAGCATTACCGCGCCGGCAAGACGCATTTCGAGGAGAAGGATTTCCATGAAGCCGTCGAGAGCCTACGGGAGGCGGTCCGGCTCGACGAGGACAAGGCCGAGTACCACCGGTTGCTGGCCGGCGCGCTCGCGAAGAACCCTCGGTGGAAGGGTGATGCGGTGAAGCACTTCACCCGCGCCATCGAGCTCGAGCCATTCAATACCGCGGGCTACGTAGACCTCGCGGCTTTCTACAAGGAAGGCGGCCTCGCGACCCGCGCGAAGAAGGTCTACGAGCAATTGCTGGAACTGAATCCGGATCACCAGATCGCCAAGGAATGGCTCGACGAGAGCCACGAGAGCCACGAGAGCTCTTCGTCGCGGTGGCTCCAAAAGACTGGGGTCCTCAAGTGGCTTCGGCGAGACCAAGACGCAGACGAGCCCGATCCGAAGCAAAAGTCTTGATCACGGGCCGTCCACGTGAAAGAGGGAACCCTACTATGCTCAAGACGGTAGAGTGAGCTCCGACCAGAGCTTCGAGGGTAGCCTTTCCCGGCTCGCTTCGAGAGCGGCACCAACGCTATGGAGCTGAGCCGGATTCGGTCCAACGAAGATGCGCACCGAGCGGGCAAGCCACTCGTCAGCCAACTGGCTGCCAAGCGCACGACGTTTCGGATCGTCGTCGCGCGCGGCAACGAGGATGAGCGGAAGACTATCCCAAAGATTCAGACGCGAGCCAACGAGCAAGGAGTTCTTGTAGACGTGCCACGTCTCGGTCACTTCACAGATTCTTCCGAGCTCTTCAGGCGGCACCGCGGTCACTGACCGGTTGAGCGCCTCTTCTGGCAAAAGCCTCTGAGGCCGGAACTCTTGTCGAACAAAGAGGCCACCAGCTTTGCCTCGGCGCGCTCGGGCATGCGCTCGAGGTAGGTCTCCAGCGCTTCCCGCCTGACGGCAGCGGAGGGCTCGCCCTCGGCTCCTATGCGTTCGATGAGTCTTCGCTTCGACGTCAGCGTCAGCAAATGGCGCAGCCGTTCCCCCTCGAGCTCCTCGAGGAGGATTCGGGTCTCCTCCGACGGACTGCGCATGCTCACGTCGGGTTTCAACGTACCACGCCCACCACCCTCGATGAGGCGTCAAATTGAGCAAGAACGAGAGGAGAGCTCTGGGTCTCGGTGCTGGAAAAGTCCGGGGTCCTCAAGTGGCTTCGGCGAGAGCAAGACGCAGACGAGCCCGATCCAAAGCAGAAGTGTTGATCGCGAGCTTTCGACAATTCGATCTCGGCTCCGTTTTCAATTCGCAACTAAAAGTAACAAAAAAATCGCTGCAACTAGTTGATATAGAAATGATTACGTGATCCGTGGGTTTGACTTTCTCTTTTAAATACACCTAAAATACACCTCATGGAGAGCATTCGAGTTCAACCATCGTCACAGCCGTTTCCGCCCTATCTCGCGCCGATGCGGCAGCCGGTTCGCAGCGAAAAGCACATCCGCGGTGAAGCGCTCGGCCACGAGATCGCCACCCTCTCCGCGCAGCTCCAAGTGGCCACTTACCGGCTCCTCGTTCTGTTGCGGGAGTTCGACGAGATCGGCGGCTGGGCCGAGCCGGGTCTCAAGTCGTGCGC
>JAJCXL010000539.1 GCA_029263435.1 Acidobacteriota bacterium
GCGAGACGATCATAGATCAGCTCCTCGTTGTGAATGTCGAAGCTGCGATAGACGTTCGTGAGCAATCCTTCGACGACATCCGCCGCTTCGACTCGATCGATCCGCGGTCCGATGAACGGCACCGAAGCTTCGACGCGTTCGAACGGATAGATCATGTAGGCAGCCACCGCCACGAACAACCCGAAGCCTCTCCGCGTCGAGCGGGTCAAGAAAACGAGAGCCACCAGCGCCAAAGCCAACGAGGCAAGCGGTACCCGGGTCTCGGGAGCGTCGATCGCCTCCACCGCGGGAAGCTCGAGAGCACCGAGCGTATGGCGCCACTCGAAACGCGACTCCGACGGCGTGAGCTCCGTCGCGACGGCGGAGGCGGCGTCCGTCACGGTGAGGGGCACGGCGGAGACCTTGGCAGAGAACAAACCCCACTCGAGCACGACGCTCTCGGCGAAGTGGTCCGTCTCGTAAACCAGGGTCACGCCCACACTCGCTTGGTTGAGCGGTTCGGGCACCGGCGTTAGCCGGGTCAAGGCTCCTTCGAGACCGATGACGACGAAATCGGCACGCCGAGACTCGGCCACCGCCGGCACGCCGTCAACGATCAAAGGATTGTTCTCGGTCACGAGCGCCGCGATCGCTTCCGTGAGCGGTCTCTGCGCTTCGACCGGAATGTTCGCCGCGGCGTCGGTCGGCACCTCGAGCCAATCGATCAACGATGGCACATCCACCAACACCTCGTGCCGGATCTGATAGGGCTCGACGACGACGAAGCTCGAAAATGGCTGGAGGAGCTTTCCCGAGGCGTCGACTTGCGTCTGAGGTTCCCCCGCGGCTGAAGAGGATGCATCCGCCGCGGTCAAAAGCGGCCGAGAGCGGCGCGCTTCGACGTTGACGAAGCTTGCCGCGCTCGAGCTCGGTCCCCGAGGCGACAAGCTCTGAGTCATGCCCGAGAGCAGCGCGACGACCGAGAAGGTGCCGAGCACGCCCACGACCGCCGAGCGTCGCCGTTCGAACAACGCTCTCCCTAGCATCACCAGAGCGAGAGCTATCGCGCCGACGCTCAGGCTTCCAATGTCCAGCCCGCTATTCGACAAGAACAGAGCCTTGACGAGCATGGACGACGGCACACCCTCTCGTACCAACTCCGTGGCGGTCCCCATTCCGTGCAGCGAGCCGAGGATCCATGTCGTCACGAACAGACCTCTCGGCACCGCTCCGGTTCTGAGAAATCCCGCCAGTAACAGGGCTGTGCCCCCCGCGAGGATGGCGTCGACAGGCTCGGGCGGCAGGCCGACGATCCCGAGATCGGCAACGACCAAGGCGAAGACGTGGCCCGCGAGAAACCCCAAGAATCCGATCCGCCCGGCCCACCCGAACAACCCAAGCGCGATGGCAAACAGAGGATGACTCCAGCCCGTCCAGAAATGCGACCATCCTGCCGCCACATGCTCTTTCACCAAGTCGGCGAATCCATCGGGACGCGCCATCACGAGGTGACATCGGATCACGACTCCGGCGGGCTCACGACCGACGAGCGCGCGGTGCTCGGCACCGTGCTCCCAGTGTACCGTCAGCTGAATCCCGTCCACCCGCCAAGGCAGGACGATGACATCTGCCGGCTCCAAGGGCGCATGCGCGCACTCGATCGCATAGCTCAGCCGAATGCTTCCCTCACCGTCGCTCCGCTTCGACTCCCCTATCTCGCACCGCGACGGAGGCTCCGGGATGCGGATGGCGGAGAGCTGGGCGGGCACTATCGTCACTTCCAGGACGTAGCGGCCCGACTCCTCCTCACGCAGTTCCACCGACGGAACACTCATCGAATCCGCGACGGCGGAGCCCGTGAGTCGCCCCAAACAGCCCAGCGCGCAGATAGCGACGCGCAACGCGAAAGACGAGCTCAGCGAAACACGCGACATCGTCTGAGATTCTAGTGTCACTAGCCGGCCGCGGACTGGGTCGCACCTGGCGCTATTGCGTCGACACACCTCGCTCTTCGGCATACATCCGAAGCGCGAACTTGCCGGCCGGGTGCTGGCGCATCTCGGTCACCACCGGTTGCATCGCTTGGGGCAACTCCTCGAATCGCGGGTAAGTGCCGCCATAGTTCTCGGGGGCCAGCATCGGCGATGCTTGGACCGCGAAAATGATATCGACGAGCGTGAACGTGTCGCCCAGGAGATAGGAGCGACCATCGGCGAGCTGCTTCCCGGTGATATCGAAGATCTCCTTCGCGCGCGTGACGGACGCATGCGCGCCTTCGGCGCTCAGCTTCAACCCTTTTCCCATATAGCCCGTAATCACTCCATAGCCGAGCGTCACGAGCAGCTTCTCCCACCAAGGAATACCGCGGGTGAAGACCGGCAGCATGAGGGAACGCTCGGGCAAGAGATGAAAATAAGCCCAGGATCTCGTGGAAGGTCCGAACTCCAACGCGATCTCTAGCGTGAAGCCGTCCTCGATCTTCGCCTCCGGAACCAGCTTGGGCTTGTCGGGAAATGACTTCTGCGCGTAGCCCGCGATCTCCCCGGCTCCGTTGAGAACACCCTGATCATTCACGAGCGCCGGCAGGGTCTTCGCTCCCGCCCGCTTGAGCGCTCCCGGCAAGATGGGTACCGAGTGAGGCTCTTCCGTGAATGCCATTCCGTAACGGTCCATCGCCCACCGAGCCACCTCTGCTTCGAGACTAGGAGGGATCGTTATCAATCGCGGACGCGCGTCTGTCATCGTCGGCTCCGATCGGATTCCAGACCTTGCGGTCGCAACCGTCGATTAGCGGGCGAGCCGTCGATACTCACCCCACACCGTCAAACGTCACGGTGAATCCGTCCGGAAACGGACCGTCATAACGGATCTGCCCGTCAGCGCCGTCTGCCCGCCGAAGACCGGAAAGCTTCAACAACGCTTTGCTGACCGCGGGAATCTGCACCTGATTGATGTGTTGACCAAAACAGGTATGCAGCGCGTGGCCGTTGAACATGTAAATCTCCGGCGGCCGGTCGACGAGAAATTCTTGGGGCGCATCCACGATATCCGGATCGAACATCCCGGACAGCGTCGCCGCGATGACGAAGCTCCCTTTCGGGATCTCAGTTTCACGAGACGTGCCCTTGGCGAGGGTGTACGGACGTTCGCAGATGCGATACAAGAAATCGTTTTGTGGATCGAAGCGGAGCGCCTCGAAGATATACCGCTCGAACGTCTCGTCGTCATCGGCTAGAGCAGCCTCATGCGCCGCTTTCAAATGGTCGGGACGTTCGAGGAGCTGATTCACCGCTTGGGTAATGGACTTCGAGGTCGTATCGACGGCCCCGATGATGATCCCGGTAATGCAACGACGAATGCCTAGAGCGTCGAGGTGGGTCGAGGGGTCCGCCTGGAGTCGGACGAGGCGCGTCAACACGTCGTCGCCAACGGCCTTGCCCGAGTCGATCGTCTCGCGGCGGGAGACGATGAGCTGATCGAGATAGGGGTTGAGCTCAGCCGCGGCTCCCTCGGCCGTGGCGCGGACCTTCGGGTCATTGCCCAGATTGATGAAAAT
>JAJCXL010000540.1 GCA_029263435.1 Acidobacteriota bacterium
CCAGCAGGCGAAGACAATGACACATGAACCTTTTCTAGACAGGCTGAGCGACTATATCGATCAACTGCTCGAGCCCGAACAACGGCGTGACCTGGAGAGCCATCTCGAGTCCTGTTCGGACTGCGCTTCTTGCTTGTCCGAGCTGCGTGCAGTGCGGCGAGAGGCCAGAACCCTTGGCGTCGTCGAGCCCCCCGCGCGCGTGTGGGAAGCGATCAGCTCCGAGCTTCGCGCCAATGACCGTATGGGCCGCCGACGAACCCTCTCGCATTTGACGCTCGCGGTCGCTGCCGCCGTCGTGCTCGGTGTCGGTTTGTGGATCGCGATAGCCGCGCGTCCACAAGCACCGGACAGCGAGGCGGCACTCGCGGTGACCATCGCGCGGGAGCTCGAAGCGGCCGAACGGCATTATGAGAACGCCATCGTGGGACTCGAGCAAATCATCCGTGACAACGACGGCTCCCTCCCCCCTGAAGTACGCCAAACCGTCTCCAGCAATCTCGCGCTCATCGAGAGCACCATTGTCGAGAGTCGCCAAGCGATCGATTCGGAGCCGGACAGCGCCGTCGCGCAAGACAGTTTGTTGCAAGCGTTCCGACGCAAAGTCGACCTCTTGCAGAACACGATTCTTCTGATTAACGAAGTCCGTAAGGGCCAGAGCGAGAACGCTCTCGAGCTCATCGACGAGATCCGCAAAAGCGAAGAGCCGTCGAACCCGAGTTGATGCGTAGCGAGTCCATGCAAGAAGAAAAGGAAACCCGATGACACACAACACTTTGATTCATTCCGCCATGCTCCTCCTGCTCAGTGGCGTCGCCGCGACCGGACAAGAGGACCGAACGTCCCAAACTTACGAAGTCGGATCCGCGGGTGAGCTCAGCCTATCCAACATCGCGGGCTCCATCGTGGTGGAAGGCACAGACGGTACGACGATCGAGATCGAAGCCGTGAAGCGCGGGGGCGACCAGCGCGAGCTCGACAGCGTGCGCATCGACATTACTCACATCGACGATCGGGTTCGAGTCGTCACCCGCCACGGCAATCGTGACGGTGACCGCAGGCACCGTCATTCCGATAGCGTCTCCGTCGACTACCGCGTCAAAGTGCCGTCAGGTAGCGAGATCGAGCTCGCCTCTGTCTCCGGCAATATTCGGGTAACGGGCGTGCACGGGGAGGCGACATTGAAGAACGTGAGCGGCGATATCGAAGCCTCCGGCGCGCGAGGGCTCACCGAAGCGAAGTCCGTATCCGGAGACGTCACCGTCACCGGCGTTCAATCGGGAGACGATCTCGAGGTCAAGAGCGTCAGTGGCGACGTGATCGTTCGCGACGTTGACGTCGACGACTTGGAGGCCGGGTCGGTAAGCGGCTCGATTCAGTTGGATGGAGTCACCTGCGAGCGCGGCGAGTTCGACAGCGTGAGCGGGAACATTCGCTACTCCGGCGCGCTCGTCGCGGGCGGGAGCTACGAGCTCAAGTCACACTCCGGCAATATCACCCTCATGATTGGAGAAGAGGTCGGGTTCGAGCTCGAAGCGACGACGTTCAGCGGAAAGATCGAATCCGATTTCGAGATGAGGGTCACCGAACGGAGCCGCAAGGGACGCAAGCTGACGGCTGTCATCGGCAATGGTAGCGCCGTCGTCGAGACGACGAGCTTCAGCGGCAACGTCTCGTTGAGGCGGCGCTGAATCACATCTGCGCGCGAGCCTGTTCACGAGCCGCGGTGAAACGACGATAACGCCTCTTGCATCACCGTGAACAAGTGAGTGTTCTCGTATAGGCCCCTCAACCGCGACGCACCCGGCCCCCGTCCGAAAGTGAGCACCGGCTCGGTCGTGTGCCCTCCCGTGGACCAGACGACGAAGGTCTGGCGCGCGAGCGCTCTTGCGAGCTTGCAAGCAGGGTTGCTGTCCTGGTCGCCGTAGTAGTGGCGAAAGTCGTCGACCCAAGCGTTTCCGTCGGCGTCTCGCGCGAGCGCTTGGCGCGCCTCGTCGGGGGTGAGGGTGATACCGACATGCTCTCGCACCACCTCTACGAGCCGTTCAACGGAGCCGGCAGCTTTGCGGAGGATCAGCTCGAATGAGGCGCTCTGGTTCGCCAAGAGCAAGAGCTCCGATCGCCCCGCGTAAATATGGTGAGGATCGTAGGTCAAACCGCTCGATAGCGTCCTCGTCGAAAGCGTACGCTCCAGGCTTCCATAGGTGAATGAAAACCCACCGGTGCCGTGGTCCGCGGTAACGATGACGAGCGTATCGGGATGCCTCCTCTGAAAATCGAGCCCGACCCCGAGCGCCTCGTCGAAATCGAGAATCTCGTGCAGCATCGTCCCCGCGTCGTTGTCGTGTCCACCGTAGTCGATACGGCCTCCTTCGACCATCACGAAGAACCCTTGGTCAGATCCATCGAGGACCGACAACGCCGAGCTCGTCAGATCCGCCAGGCTGGGAACCTCCGTGAGCCCGAGAGCACGTTTGTCGACGACGTAGGGGATGTGGGAGGCCGCGAACAATCCGAGCAACTTCTCGGACGAGAGCGAGGCGTCCAGCAAAGACGTGCGATCCGAGACGACGGTATAGCCTCGCTGTCTCGCTGCCTCCACTCGGTTTTCCGCGTCGTTCCGATTCGACATGCCGTCGAGCTCTTCCGGTATTCCCGGAAGATATTCGGAGACTCGCCGACCCGCCGGCACGAGCGCCCGCGCGCCGCCGCCAAGAAGCACGTCGACGTCGTGCTCTTCCAAGATTTGGCGCAAGATCTCGGATTCGTCTTCGTAGCGGGAGATGACATGTGAGGCGAACGCGGCCGGAGTGGCGTGAGACAGCCGCATATTCGTGACGAGCCCGGTACGCAGGCCGCTTCTGGAAGCCCACTCGAGCACCGTCTCGTTCGCATAACCGTCGGGGCTGAGACTCAGGGTCTCGTTTCGCGCAGGCCGTCCGGTGGCGATCTGGGACGCGGCAGCGGCGGAGTCCGTGACCGCGCTCTGGTAGCCCATCGCGAGGCTATAGCCGCTATTGCCGTCTTTCATCAACGACTCCAAGTGGAGCGGTCGGGACTCGACGAGTCGCGCATACTGCAAAGCAAGAGCCATTTGGCTCGCGCCGAATCCGTCGCCCACGAACAAGATGACATTTCTCGCGGCGTTCGAGCTCTCTGCCCCGCAAAGGGAAGAGGAAAAGATGACTGCCGCCGCGATGAGACCTGACCTACGCATATTGCCTCCGATCTATAGGGAGCCGAGCCAATGATGGATGGATGTCGAGCGGAGTCATTCTATACTCCAGACCGCATGACGATGCGCAGCGGGTTCGACATCATCCAGGTCGACAAGCGCCTATGGTGCATTCGCTATGAAGCGCGACGAAGCTGCGCCTATATCCTTGCGACGTCACCCGGCGCTCTCGTCATCGACGCGGGACCCGACCCCACCGCGCTGGGGATGATGATGGGGCTGCAACGAGCGCGGGTCGGACTCTCTTCGATCCGGACCCTCGTCTTGACGCATTCTCATCCCGACCAGAGCGGGGGTGCACGAGCACTCAGTGCCCGATCTGGGATTTCAGTGCACTGCACCGCGGAGCATGCCCGAACACTGGCCGTGGTCGCGGAGCCGACGTGGCGCGAGCGTCTTCGGGGGGCGTCGCCGCTCGAGAGCTTCGATGCGGAGGGCACGCTCGCGGCCGGCCAACGATTGTCGGGAGTCGATGTCGTCGAAGGGCGAGCGGAGGCCCGGCGCCCGATAGGGCTCTATGCGGCCGACGACGAGCTCTTGTTCACCGGTCGCGATTCTTACGCAGCCTTCGAGCCCCGGTCCACGCGATGGATCCTTCCCGCCATCGGGCAGCCCTTCGCCCCCGAGTAGCGCGTAGCGTGTCTCCCGACAACGGGCTCGGATCAAGGAAACGCGTTGATCGCGTCGATCAATTGCCGTAGCCGCCCGAACGCGCGACGATTGAAGTCGAGCGTGATTCGACCCGGCCGATGCCACGGCGTGCCGACATCCTCAGGTAACGCGGCCGCGGCCTCGATGGTGCCGCCTCGCAACAGATCCGAGAACCTCTCGTTCAACGAGGCCAGCTCCTCCGGTAAGAGCTCGCGCTCGAGTCGGATGAGAAGCTTGTCCGCGACGAAGCGCGACGAATGATAGATGCGGTAGAAATCGAGGACTTCTTTCAACGCATCCGCGGGATGCTCGACGATGCGGTAGAGCGCGAGATCTTGCTCCGAGATCAAGCCGTTCGGCAAGACGCGATCGTGGATGAAGCGTGAGAGCTCACGAAAGTAGCCGGTCTCCGGACTCTCCACCATCACGACCGGCAGTGGCGTTTGCTTCCCCGTTTGTAACAAGGTCAGGACCTCGAAGCACTCGTCGAGCGTTCCAAACCCTCCGGGAAACAGTACGACCGCGTGAGACTCCTTCAAGAGGAAGAGCTTGCGAGTGAAGAAGTACCGGAAGTCGATGAGCTTGGCATCACCTCTGATGGTCTGGTTCGCTTCTTGCTCGAATGGGAGCTTGATATTGACGCCAACGCTCAAGTTGCGCCCGGCGCCTTCATGCGCCGCACCCATGATGCCGCTCCCGGCGCCGGTGACCACCATCCAGCCGGCCTCTGCCATGATCCTTCCGAGCTCGACGGCGCGAGCATGGTCCTCGCGCTCGGGGAGAGTTCGTGCGGAGCCGAACACCGTTACTTTGCGGGCCTGACGATAAGGAGCGAACATACGGAAAGCGCGACGCATTTCTTTCAGCGCAGTATTCGCGATCTTGAGATCGATGCGCGCCGTACCATCGCTTCCGAGGCGGAGCGCGGTCGCTACGATCTCACGGACATAGCGTCTTTCGTGCCCCGCGCAAAAATGATTGACGAGAGCGTCGATCTTCTCGTCGAGCTCGGGCTCGCCGGTCAAGGAACGGCCAGGTTGTTTCGGTGACATGAGCTAACGTCCTTTGAAAAGTGCGACTACAACCAGATGAATCGCACGAGGAAGAAGGCCGCCACCACGTGAGCCAACCAATGAAGCTCTCGAGCACGGCCGGTCGCGATATGAAGAAGTGACGTCGAGGTAAAACCGAACGCGATCCCCTCGGTAATGCTCGTCGATAGCGGCATCATGATGATCGTAAGAAAAGCCGGGATGGCATGGATCGGCTCGGTCCAGCGAATTTTTCCAACCGGCACCATCATGAACACCCCAACCAGAATCAACGCCGGTGCGATCGTCGGATAGAGGACGGTACCGTCAACCCCTTCGAAGTGTCCCCCCACGACCTCTAGCAAGGGGTAGAAAAAGACCGAGCCCGCGAACAGGATCCCGGCGACCGCGGCAGTGAGACCGGTCCGTCCTCCGGCGGCAACGCCGGCAGCGCTCTCGACGTAGCTCGTCACCGTCGACGTTCCCAGCACACCCCCTGCGACGGAGCCCGCTGCATCGGCGAGAAACGCCTCTCTTGCTCGGGGCAATCTCCCCGACACGGTCAGCCCGGCGCGCTCGGTGACGCCAATCAACGTTCCGACCGTATCGAACAAGTCGACGAAGAGGATGACGAACACGATGGTCCAGCTCTCGGCTCGCCCGAACAATCCGCGAAAGTCAGCGGCGAGAAAGCCCTCGCCCATGGACTCCGGCAGACCGAAGACGCCGTCGAAGTCGCTTCGCCCCATCAGGAGGCTCAAGGCCGTCGATACGGCGATCCCGATGACGAGCGCCGCACCGACACCTTTCACCGTCAACGTGGCAGCGACGAACAGTCCGACCAGGGTCACCAGGACTTCCGGTCGCGACAGATCTCCCAGCCCGATATAGGTGCCAGGTGTGCTCACCACCACTCCCCCCCACCGGAGCCCGACGACCGCGATGAGAAGTCCGATCCCCACGCCGATACTCGCCTTGAGATGGTCGGGAATACATTCGATCAAGCGTGCTCGAAGCTGCCACAAGGACGTCAGCACGAACAAGGCCCCCGCCAGGATGACGGCGGCGAGGCCTTCTTGCCAGGTGAAGCCGTAGCCGCCGGCAGCGATGGGACCGCAAATCGTGAACGCGAAGAAAAAATTCTGCCCCATCCCCGGAGCGAGAGCGATGGGATAGTTCGCGTGAAACGCCATCCACAGGGACGCGAAGGCCGAAGCGAAACATGTCGCGGCGAGCACGGCCCCGGGATTCATTCCCGTCGCTCCGAGAACCACCGGATTGACGAGGAGGATGTAGCACATCGCCATATAGGTGGTGGCACCGGCGACGAGCTCCCTTCGGATGGTGCTCCCCCGCGCGCTTGGCGCAAAGGTCCTTTCCAACCAACCAATTACAGTTGTCTTCCCCATTGTGCTAATATGTGCGCTTCGGCCGCAGGCGCCCTGCGCGCCGGCCACGCCCGAGACGAATCAAGGAGGTTCTCAATTGGCTCATAGTCTTTCAGCGATCAAGCGCGTCCGGCAGAACGAGAAGCGCAGAATTCGCAACGGCGCGGATCGCACCCGACTGCGAACGCAAATCAAGAAGCTGCGTGACGCGATGGAGAAATCCGAATTGGACGACGCTCAAAAGCTCGTTCCGAGTACGGTCTCTCTCATCGACATCATGGTCAAAAAGGGCGTGATTCACGAAAACGCCGGCAACCGTTACAAATCCAGGCTCACCCGCAGACTACTGGCGCTCAAAGCCAGCTGATCCCTTCGCCGCCGGCGCGCACAGACTCAGCGTCAACGTCTCGAGAACGACGCGCGCCGGCAGAGCGCTCGACTTCAAGATTCGATCGGAGCGCCCCACGACCTCCACCGCCCGATCGAGCGCTGCCCGGTCGAATCTGCGCGCCGCATCCGCCACGCTCTTGGCTGCGTAAGGCGGCACGCCCAGCGCCTGCGCGAGCCCGGCCCCGCTTCCCCGCGAACGCTCGTTCGCCTCGCAAGCGATGCGAAGCTGGCCGACGAGCCTGTCGATGAGCGACAAGATCTTGAGCGGCGGCTCGCCCTCCTCCAGTAACCTGCCGAGCTGTCTCAACGCGTGAGTCGAGCGACCGGCGCCCACCGCATCGACATACTTGAAAATACTCTGGGCTTTGCCCCTTCCGAGGACGGTCGCGATGGTCTCGACATCGATCTTGTCGCCGCTGGCATACAGCGCCAGCTTCTCGAGCTCGTTTCCGAGCCGCCTCAGATCGGAGCCGAACTCCGACACCAGATAATGCGCTTGCTCTCTGCCGATGCGTAGACCCCCGTGCTTCGCGCGCTCCACGACCCACGACTCCAGCTCCGCCGGTTTCAAGTCACGGCACTCGACGACGGACGCGCTCTTCTCGATCCGCTTCCAGGATTTTCGTCGCTTGTCAGGCGAGCGGGACAGCTCCAGGACGAGAACCGTCGAAGGAGACGGGTCCTCGACATAAGCCTTTAGTGGCTCTGACTTGTCCAGGAGTTTCTGGGCTCTCTTGACGATCACGGCTCGTCTGCCACCCATCATCGGGAGTTGGTTGCACGAGGCTACGATCGCTTCCCCGTCCGAACTCTCCCCATCGAACTTGTCGAAGTTGAAGACGTTCTCGTCGCCGTCCAAGACACAATCGAGCGTTTGGCGCACCGCGAGCTCTCGGAGGAGGTCTTGTTCTCCCATGACGACGAAAACCGGGGGGAGCTCTTCCGCGCTCGTTCGGTCCAACACTCCTTGCAGCTCGGAGTAAGACAATTTCATGATCGGCTTCGCTAGAACGCCTCGAGAATACTACTCACCAAGGACTTCGCGAACTCTTCACCGAGCCGCTGCAGCGTCAGACCCTCCTGGTCGAAGAACTCCTCCGGATCCTCTCCGATCTCATAATCGTCCCGAAACTGGAAGCTGTTGCTCGACCAAATCACATTGTCGGCCACGAGATCCCGGAACTCCACTTGAGCGCGTACGACCACGGTGTAGGTCGAGGCCTGACTCCCCTCCACGTCTTGCGCGCTGCCCTCGAGAACCGACGGCGCCGATGTGAACGACAAGACGACCCCCTTCAAGATCGCATCCGCGCCGGCTTCCTCCGGCTGAATCTTGTAGCGCCCGCGAGCGTTGAACTCTTCGACGACCTTCAGCGTGAAGAGCTCTTCGACATCGAAGCGGTCGCTTTGATTCACGAATGTCGGGATCGCGATGGTGGCGATGTAGTCCGGCAGGAAATTTCCCCGTCCGGCGAGACTGTAACCACAAGACGTGGTCACGAGTGCCAAGCACAGCGCGAGAAGACCTCGCGGAGCGTTCATGAGCTCTCCGGTGACGCGTCCGCCGAAGTCTCGGGCACCGGGGGCGGTGTGGGTTGGGAGACGACGATATTGACCAAACGGTTGGGCACGACTACCACCCGCCGGATCTCTCTTCCCTCGACGAGCTCCTTGATGCGCTCGTCGCTCAGCGCGAGCTCACGGATCTCGTCTTCATCTTGATCCGCCGGCAGGGTCAGCCTCGAGCGCACTTTCCCGTTGACCTGAACCACGAGCGTGATCGTGTCCTCGGTGGCGATCTCCGGATCGAAGCTCGGCCACGAGACTTGCGTGAGTCCCTTGCGATTCGCAAGTCCCGCCCACATCTCTTCAGCGACATGAGGCGCGAAAGGGCTCAGGAGCACGATCACGGCGTCTACCGCTTCACGTATGGCTTTCCAGGTGTCCGACGCGCTGGGGCGCTCCTCGAGCATCTTGTACAGATCGTTGACGAGCTCCATGATCGCGGCGATGGCCGTGTTCAAATGGATGCGCTCCAGATCTCTGGTCACTCTCGAGATCGTTTGATGCGTCTTTCGCCGCAACGCGGTCTCCGCCTCATTCCAGTCTTCATTACCTTCGATGTCAGTGGCGGATGAGAGCCCTGCCGCTTCGCTATCGACCAGTCGCCAAATACGCTTGAGCAAGCGCGATGGCCCTTCCAAGCGCTGATCCGTCCAATGGACTTCTTTCTCCGGCGGAGCTTCGAACAACGTGTAGAGTCTCAACGCGTCGGCGCCGAAGCGCTCGATGACCGCGTCCGGATCCACGACGTTTCCTTTGCTCTTGGACATCTTGGCGCCGTCTTTGATCACCATGCCTTGCGAAAGCTGGTGGACGACCGGCTCGTCGAGCTCGATGAGGCCGAGGTCGCGCATCATCTTGGTCCAGAATCGACAATAGATGAGGTGCAAGATCGCGTGCTCGACGCCGCCGATGTAGAGGTCGATGGGAAACCAGTATTTGGCCACCTCGGGACGAAACGGCATCTCCGTCGATTTGGCGTCGGCGTAGCGGTAGAAATACCACGATGAGTCCACGAAGGTGTCCATCGTGTCGGTCTCCCGCCGCGCTTCCCCGCCGCAGGTCGGGCAGTTCGTCGCCAGAAAAGTCGGGTTGCCGGCGAGGGCGGACTCTCCTTTTCCCGATATCTCCACTTCACGCGGCAAGACCACCGGAAGGTCTTCCTCCGGCACCGGGACGATGCCGCATTTCGGGCAGTGGATCATCGGAATGGGCGTGCCCCAATAGCGCTGCCGAGAAATTCCCCAATCGCGGATCCTGTAAGTCACCGCA
>JAJCXL010000541.1 GCA_029263435.1 Acidobacteriota bacterium
AACCAGCTTCACCCAACCGGAGAGTTGGTTTTTCTCGACGCCTCCGGAACTTCGGGCGTCGCTCACCCCGCGGTCGGCTTCAGTCCAGTGGCAGCCGATGTGGACAACGACGGTGACACGGACATTTACGTGTGCTCGTACAACCGCTATGGCCAGGTGATGCCGAACTCCTGGGCCCGAGCGACGAACGGGACTCCGAACCTTCTCTTCATCAACCAAGGCGACGGCACGTTTCGCGAGGAGGCGAAGGCGTGGGGCGTCGATGACGCACGCTGGAGCTATGCCGCCGCGTTCGCGGATGTGAACGGTGACGGTCGCCAAGATCTCTACGTCGCGAACGACTTCGGCGAGAACGCCTTGTTCGTCAACCACGGCGGACGCTTCGTCGACGAAGCCGCGGATAGAGGGGTCGAAGATCCCGGAAACGGGATGGGGGTCTCGTTCGGAGACTATGACAACGATGGCGATCTCGACCTCCACGTCACGAACATGTCCTCGACCGCCGGCAACCGAATCCTGGGTCGCCTCATGCCGGACGCGACCGCGGGCGACGCGGTGCTCAAGAAGCTCGCGGCCGGCAACTCACTCTTCCAGAATCAAGGCGACGGGACGTTCCGCAACGTTGCTTCCACGGCGGGCCCCTTCGGGGCGGGCTGGGCTTACGGCGGAGGCTTCATCGACTTCGACAATGACGGTTGGGAGGACCTGTTCACCGTCAACGGATTCGTGTCCGGCAAGTCGATGAACGACACGTGAAGCTTGTTCTGGCGCCACGTCGTGGCGTCCGCGAGCGAGCTCGAGCAAGCGGGCAACGAGAGCTATCAGAACGAGCACATGTCTCAGCTCTTCGATGAAGGCCTGTCCTTCAGCGGGTTCGAGCGAGACACGCTGTATTGGGCGCGGGGCGACGGGACCTATCTCGATATCTCCGGGGTCTCGGGGCTCGACTCCATTACGGACGGACGGGGCCTCGCTTACGGCGACCTCGACAACGACGGCGACCTGGATGTGGTGACGGTTCCGGTCCAAGAAGTCGGGCGCTTGCTGTTGCGTAACAACGTGGGACAAGACAACGCGTTCTTGCGAGTGAGCCTGAAAGGAACGCGGTCGGCGACCGATGCCTTCGGTGCCGTCGTGAGGGTGACGACGCCTGCGGGGGTCCTCACCAAGATCAAAGCGGGCGGCTCGGGATTTCTTTCATCGAGTGACCCCAGACTCCTTTTCGGACTTGGCTCCGAGCCCGAGGAGAGCTATCGGATCGAGGTCGCATGGCCTTCAGGGCTCAAAGAGAACCATGAGGTGATTCCCAACGAAAGCGTGCTCGCCGTGGAGGGCGAAGGACTCACTCGCCTCGAGAGCACGCTCGCGCCACTACCGAGTCCGCTATCCAGCTCCGATCGAATATTCAGAAGCCTCGCCCTCAGCAAAGGACAGCCGTTTCCTTTGCTGACGATGTCTCCGGTTCCCCACGGCCCGAGCGTGACGCCGTCATGGAGCGGGGTTGGGCGAAAGAGCCTCGTGAACGTCTGGGCGACGTGGTGTATCCCGTGCGCCATCGAGATGCCGGAGCTTCAAGCGCTCTACCCAGAACTGACCGAGGCCGGGGTCGATCTCGTGGGCATCAGCGTCGACACGAACGCGGACGGTGTGGCGCCCTATCTCGAGGCGAAGGGCGTCGACTATCCGATCTACATCTTGGCGGAGAAAGATTTCGGAAAGATCTTTCCAGGCGACGCCTTGACGGTTCCGCTGACCTTGGTCGTCGACGAGACCGGCGCGGTCATCGAGGCGCTTTCGGGATGGTCGGCGGAGACCCGTGAACGGATCGAGTCCTTGACCCGGCCGCAGCCGTAGCAGCTCTCTCGACGACGTCGCCTTCTTGCCTTCGCGGTTCAAATGTCATATCTTTCATATCCTTCGCGAAGGAGCCCAATGGGAACGACGTTCACCAACACCACCGCGAGCTCGGCCCAGAGCGAAACCCTCTCGGGACGGATCGTCTCCGAGATCCGCGACGCCGTGTTCGACGATCGGCTGAGGCCGGGCGACGTGGTCGGCTCCGAGCAAGAGCTCGCGGCTCGCTTCGGTGTCAGCCGGATCACGGTCCGAGACGCGCTACGCACGCTCTCGGCGATGGGGCTCGTGACCATCCGACAGGGCGCGCGCGGAGGTGCCCGCGTCTCGGAGCCCAATCTCGATCACTTCGCGGATGCGCTCGCGGTCCAGTTTCAACTTGCGAGGGTCGACGGAGACGAGGTCGTGGGTGCGCAAACCGCGGTGGAAGGCATGGCGGCGGAGCTCGCGGCCCTTCATCACACGAAAAAAGATCTGCGCCGACTTCGCGACACCCTCGAGCACGCATCCGAGCTGACGCACGACGCCAAAGGCTTCACCGAAGCCAGTCTGGGTTTTCATGTCGCCGTCGTGGAAGCGTCGAACAACCGAGCCCTGGTGTCGATGTTGCGCGCGCTCCGACACGTCGTTTGGACCAATGACGGCAGGCGACTCACGCCGGAGGTCATCGCGAGAATACAGCGCGCACATCGATTGATTTTCGAACGGATCGAAGCGAAGGACGGCGTCGGGGCCAGGGACGCGATGAATACTCACCTGGGCGGCATCCGGAAGAGAATAAAGAACAAGCAGCGAGAGCGGGTTTGTTGAACGACTGAGCCACATCGCTTGGAGGACGAGATGGGAAAGTTCGTCATCGCACCGCATATGCGGCTTCAAGAATGGGTCGCGGAGGAGAAGGACTACTTTGCCGCCGAGGGGCTCGACTATGAGTTCAACGACGTGAAGAAAGGCGTGGCCGCGATCAAGACGGCGTTCGACCTACCTCCCGAGAAGCGAAGCGGCGCCTACCAAACCTTCGAAGGCTCGGGACGCGCCTGCGATGTCAGCTCGGCGTGCCATTGGACCGTGAACATGGCCGCGTCGAACGGACACGGAAAGCTGTGGGGCGAAGCTTACTCGGTCACGCCGGGAGGCATCTACGTGCCCGCCGACTCGAAAGTCCGACGCCCCGAAGATCTCGCGGGCGTTCCCATCACGGTCGGGTTTCAGTCCGGAAGCCACTACTCGACCATTCAGGCACTGGAGCCTTTCATCGAGCGCGACCAGATCAAGCTCCATTTCGGTGGGATGCTGTTCCAGCGGCTCGAGCTGTTCTTGGACGGCGAGGTTCCGGCCGCGAATCTGTTCGGGGGGCCCTCCTACTTCGCCGAGCAGCTCGGCTTCCGTAAAGTCCTCGACGCCTCCTTCATGATTGCCGCGATGATTGCCGGCGACGTGGACGTCGAAGACGTTCGCAAGTGCTATCGGGCGCTCAAGCGTGCACAAGCGGAGATCGACTTGCGCCCCGAGGCCTACAAGCACTACTTCAAGAAAGAATTCCCGGAACGGTTCCGAGACCAGATGGACACCCGAGTCTTCGGCGCGGGCGAGCGCATCGTTTTCGAGTCTTATACGCGGGAAATGTTCGAGCAAACCCACCGCTGGGTCGAAGAATGGAAGATCTTCGACGAGGACAAGCTCGGGCACGGAGATTATGAATCGTCCGTCGCCGCGGGAGCTCCCTGACCCGATGGCGCGTGTCAGCTTTGGGCTCGCGACGTCCCACGGGCCGCTCCTGTCGACCCCACCGCAGGAGTGGGGCCAGAGAGTCGAAGCCGATCGTCAGAACCCCGCCCACGCGTTTCGAGGCGGCACTTACGGTTTCGACGAGCTCGTCGAGCTCCGTCGCCCGGAGAAGTTGAGCGAGCAGTCTCGTCTCGAGGAGCGCGTCCGGCGACACGCCCGGTGTCAGAAAGCGATCGCCAAGCTAGGCGAGGCGCTGGTCACCGCGAAGCCGGATATCCTTCTACTGTTCGGAAATGATCAGCGCGAGATCTTCACGGAAGCCCTCACTCCCGCTTTCAGCGTGTTTTGCGGAGAGACCGTCGACAACGTCGCGCTCGACGAGGCTGAGCTCGCGAAGCTCAAGCCCGGCCTGGCGATAGCGCACTGGGCCAACGTGCCGGACGAGACCGCCACTTATCCCTGTATCCCCGAGCTCGGCGAGCATCTCATTCGCTCTCTCACCGAAGACGGTTTCGA
>JAJCXL010000542.1 GCA_029263435.1 Acidobacteriota bacterium
GTTGCGAGCGCGGTTATTTGCTCGACCTAGACGCTCGTTGCGAGCGCGGTTATTTGCTCGACCTAGACGCTCGTTGCGAGCGCGGTTATTTGCTCGACCTAGACGCTCGTTGCGAGCGCGGTTATTTGCTCCCAGGCGGCCCGTACGTGTTTCTCTTCGGTCTCGGTCTGTCCAATGCTCATTCGGATCGCATAGCGTCCATCGAGCTTGGTGTGCGTGAGATAGAGCTTCCCGCTGTCATTGAGCTGTTGCATCAAAGCTTCGGTCACCCCATCACCGCCCTTGTGGCGGAAGCAAACCAAGTTGAACGGCGCCGGCGCGGCGAGCTCGAATCGCTCATCCAGCGTCACCCACTCCGCGAACTGTCGGGCTAGCTCGACGTGGCGCCGAATGTGGTGGGTCAAACCCTCGACGCCGTAGTGACGGATAACGAACCACAACTTGAGGGCTCGGAACCGGCGTCCCAACGGGATGTGCCAATCGCGGTAGTCGATGACGGCCCCGGACGCCGTCGCCTCGTTCTTCAAATACTCCGGCAGGATGGTCAGCGTCTCGATGAGCTCTTTGCGGTTCTTCACGTAGAAGCAGTCGCAGTCGAAAGTCGTGAACATCCACTTATGCGGGTTGAAACAGTAGCTGTCCGCATGTTCGAGCCCATCGTTGAGAAAGCGGAGCTCGGGGCACAAGGCGGCGGGGCCGAGCATGGCCGCATCGACATGGAGCCAGAGATCGTGCTCTTCGCAAATGCTGCCGATAGCACCCACGGGATCGACCGCGGTCGAGGACGTCGTCCCGAGCGTCGCGCAGACGAAGAAAGGAATCCGCCCCGCCTCACGATCCGCTTGGATCTGTCGCTCCAGCGCCTCTGGTCTCATCGCGAAGGTCTCGTCGACCTCGATGAGCCGAAGGTTCGACTCGCCGATGCCGGCGATCTTCGCGGCCTTGGCGATCGACGAATGCGTCTGCGTCGACGTGTAGGCGACCAGATCTTGGCGCGCACCGTCACGGTTCGACGCGAAGCCGGTGGCGCGCTCCCGGGCGGCCAAAACGGCGCACAGGGCGCTGCTCGACGCGGTGTCCTGAATGACGCCGCCGCCGTCGGTGGAGGATTTGAACCCCTCGGGGAGCCCGAGCATATCGACGAGCCAGTCGAGCACGTGCGTCTCGAGCTCCGTACAGGCTGGGCTCGTCGCCCAAATCATGCCCTGAACGCCCAGGCCCGCTGACAGTAGCTCCCCGAGCACTGCCGGGAACGAGGAGTTGGAAGGGAAGTAAGCGAAAAAAGACGGGGACTGCCAGTGAGTCACTCCCGGAAGAATGAGGCGTTCGACGTCTGCGAGCATGGCATCGAAGGGCTCGCCGCGGAGAGGGGGTGAGGCCGGAAGGGCTCGACGGAGCTCGCCCGGCTTCGCCTTGGACAAAACGGGAAATGTCTCGACGCGCTCCCGGTAATCTGCGATCCAATCGACCAGCGCGTGACCATGTCGCCGGAACTCGTCGGGGGTCATGTGGTGGCTCGTCATGGTGGGTTGCCTTTCACGCTCTATCGAGAGCGAACTGGGTGGGGTCGCCGTTATCTTCGGCGATCACTCCCGCGTCACGGACGATAGCCGCGGACTCACGATGGATCACGGCCATGGAGGCGTCGCGCCGGTACTCAGCTGTCTCGCAGTAGGTATTTCGCGATCGTTTGGAGCTGCAAGTTCGACGTGCCTTCATAGATCGCGCCGATCTTCGCGTCGCGCCAGAATTTCTCTACCGGGAAATCCTTGGTGTAGCCGTAGCCGCCGAAATGCTCGATCGCTTGCGAGGTGACGCGTTCCGCAACCTGTGACGAGTAGAGCTTCGCCATCGCCGCTTCCACGAGAAAAGGCTCGCCGCGGTCGCGAAGCCGGGCGGCGTTGTACACGAGGAGTCTCGCGGCTTCGAGCTCGGTCGCACACTGGGCCAGCTGAAACTGGACGCCTTGAAAATCGGCAATGGCTTTGCCGAAAGCCTTGCGCTGCTTCGTATAGCGCATCGCGTGTCCAAGCGCGCCGGAGGCGATGCCTATCATCTGCGCACCGATTCCGATACGCCCCTCATTGAGAGTTTCGATCGCGATCTTGTAGCCTTTTCCGACCTCACCGAGCACGTTATCCATCGGGACGAGGCAGTTTTCCAAGATGAGCTCGTTGGTGCTCGATGCGCGGATACCGAGCTTGTCCTCTTTCTTTCCGACGGTGAACCCGTCGAAGTCGCGCTCGACGATGAAGGAGGTAATCCCTTTGTAGCCGGCCTCCGGGTCGACCGTCGCGAAGACGATGAAGACCCCGGCCTCGGCTCCGTTGGTGATCCAAAGCTTGGTGCCGGTCAGACGGTAGCCGCCCGCTGCGCTGTCTTCCACCGCGCGGCACGAGAGGGCAAAGGCGTCGCTTCCTGAATCTGGCTCAGACAGGGCGTAGGCCCCGACAGTGTCGGCGGCGAGCCGAGTGAGAAAGCGTGTTTTCTGATCATCGCTCGCCCAGCGCATCACCGCGTTATTGACGAGCGTGTTCTGAACGTCCACGCAGACCCCGAGCGATGCATCGACCCGGGAGATCTCCTCCACCGCTAGAGTGGACATGAAAAAAGTAGTGCCGGCGCCCCCGTACTCTTCCGGGATCTCGATCCCCATGAGCCCGAGCTCGAACAGCTTCGGAAAGAGGGACGGCTCGAGCCGCATCTTCTGGTCCATCTCCGATAC
>JAJCXL010000543.1 GCA_029263435.1 Acidobacteriota bacterium
GGCCGGTGCCGGCGAGCACCCCGAAGATCGTACCGATGTCCATTTCCTATCCCTTTACCCGTTCGCTCCGCACCTTAGGTTGTGACCCTTCATTGGATCCGCGGCAGAGCATCACCGCGTGGGTATTACGTCATGCTCCGCTGGGTCGCTTTCGATTTCTCGACCGACCTCCGGGACCTCGAGGGGGACTTCCGGGTCGTCGACACAAAACCGGTTTCGACCCTGTGCCTTGGCTCGATAGAGCGCTTTGTCGGCCTTGTTGACGACCGTACGCCAGTCCGACTCTGCTGGAGCGGTTGCCGGCGATTGAGCCGCGACCCCAGCGCTCAAAGTCACGATCCCCAATGGCGAGCCCTTGTGCTCGATCCCGAGGCTCTCCACACATAGCCTCGCGCGCTCACCCGCGTTCATAGCTCCCGCTAGCCGGGTCTCCGGTAGCAGCAACAAGATCTCCTCCCCGCCATAGCGATACAGGGTGTCGGTCCCGCGAATGAAATCGGAGAGCGTCTGGGCGATGCGCTTCAACACACCGTCGGCGACGAGATGCCCGTAGTGGTCGTTGTAAGACTTGAAGAAGTCCACGTCGAGCAGGACGACCCCGTAGCTACGGCCATAGCGGGCCGCGATGTTCTGGCATTTCTGAACGTCGAGCTCCATCGCGCGACGGTTGCCGATCCCCATGAGCGAATCTTCGAGCGCCAGCGCTTCGAGCTGCCGATTGGCCTCTTCGAGCGCGGTGGTCCTCGATGCGATGAGTCCTTCTAGAGAGTCGCGGGCGGCCTCGATCGCCTGAGCATGGGACTCCAGGAGGTCGGTCTGGGTAATGAGCCCTGCCAGTCGGCCCTCTCCATCGGTGACGACGAGCCTCCGAATCGCGAGCTCGCGGATGGAATCCATGGCTTCCGGAAGTCTCGAGCTGGACGCGATCGTGATGGCGGGAGAGGACATCACATCGGCCGCCGATCTCGGCGCGGGAGCTCCCGCCAGAACGCGCGACAGCACTCGTGTGAGATCCCATTCACTGATCAACCCAATGGGCTTGTCACCATCGCAAACGACGGCGCAGGACATCGAGCGTCGTGCCATATCCGCCGCGATAGTCTCCAGGCGGGTATCGGGCTGGACTGTCATGACGTCCGTGGACATCACTTTTGCGACATCGATTTTGTTCATGAGGGGACCGTCTTTCGATTCAGAACTGTCTCGACTGGTATCGGCGGGAATAGCGAAAACTTTACCGTCGATCTCTTCTTCCTCCGGGACCGTCCAGCCTCCTGGAGCCTCGAAATGCGCAAACCTAGCGGAGAGAGGCGTTGTTGAGCACGAACGTTTGATACGGCAGATCCAGAATGTGTCGTGCCAGAACGATACAAGTGACGACCGCCGTGAGGAGCGCGGCCGCGAAATAGCCGTAACCGTAATAGGCGAAGCCGAGGCGTAGCGTAATGAGGGTGAAAACGGCATTCGTGATGAGAAAGAGCCCGTTGACTTTCAATGTCGTGAGTCGGACATCGAAATAGGACAGAAGAATCGACATGAACAGGAACAGGACGTGAAACAGCGCACCCATGACGGCTAGTCGGAACATGCCCAGCTGCAGGAAACTGATGGAGAACCATTCGAAGATCTTCGGCGCGAGCAGCACCACCGAAAAGCTGATAGCGGCTTGAGCGATGATGACGTTTCTAGAGCTCTCGACGAGCTCTCGCAGGATCTCGCGATGGTTCTCCTGGATCTCGTCGAGCGTCGCGTGACGGGCGATGTCGCGATAGAACCTTAGATATTTCTCGAAGAACCGAGTCTCGATATTGAGCACGAAGATGGCCATGGAGGGCACGATGGTGAGATAGGCGAGGAAGGAGGCGCTATCGTAATCGGGAAACGAAATGAGGCCGCTCGGAAGAAGCTCGCCCTGCGGCGAGAACCAAAGAATCCACTTATCGATCCAGATCGCGGTGCTATAGGCGAGGCCCGACAGCGCGAGGATTCGGTACTCTCGCATCTTTCCGAGCATCCGAAAGGGCCGCTTCACGGGGTAGGGATATTCGATCAGAATCCGCGTCACCAGGTAGAACAGGATGACGGTGAGACCCGTGTTGAACGCGAGGAGGAGGGACGATACGGACCCGAAGCGTGCCGCCGCCCACAAACAGCCGAGCAGAGAGACGAGCATCCCGGCAGCGAAGCTGCGACTCACCGCTCGATAATCTTTGAGGGCGGTGAGGAACACGCTCGAGATCCAGATGCCGGTCACCAGAAAGAAGTTGTACAAAGCAGCGATGCGCGCGAGCGGCGGCAAACGCACGTAGGAGAAGTAGAACGGGATCGCAGCGGCCGACAGGACCACGAACAAGAAGCCCATGCCGCCGAGCAACATGCCCGGCGCCTCCCGGACGTCCGCGTCGTATACCCGATCGGCGAGGAAACGCGTCGCCACGATGATCACGGGAGAGGACAAGACGAGCGAGAAGGCAAAGTTGTAAATGATGATCAAGCGGAACAACGAGACTTCGACGACCGAGCTATCGGTGCTACCCCATACGGAGATGCCTCCTAGAGCGAGGATGGTAAATATCCACGGTCCGCTCGCCGCGATGGAGGAATGTGAGTACGCTTCGAAGACGCCTAGTAGATCGTCGCGCTTCGCGAGTTTCTTGAGCTCGAATCCAATCCCGGCCATGGACTAATGTTCCGTCTCGGAAGAGCTGTTAACATCGAGAGCGTCGAGGCGCCCGGATCGCAAGGCGCGGCGAGCGCGAAATACCGCGGTACACAAACGAGGTGCAACGCGGCGAAGCGGGTTGCATCGGCGCTCGAATGTATTAGGACTTCCGAGATGGGACACTAGGACGCTTTCTGCCGAGTCGACCTGTCTCGGTCTTCGTGACGGTACTGGTCGTAGAGCTCGTGATACGCCGTATCGAGGTCCTTCTTGTTGTAGTAGCGCCGGACCCGGGCGCGGATGGCTTCTCCGCATCTAGACCGCCACTCGGGATTGACGAGGAGACGCTCCAGCTCGGAAGCGGTCGCGGCCGGATTACTCAGCGGCGTCACCGCCCCGCCCGCCCCGAGCGCGGGGTCTTCGTCGTCACGGCCGAGCAGCATCTCTCGGCAAGCTCCGACATCCGTCGCGACGGTCGGGATGCCGGCCGCCCCGGCCTCGAGGATGACGAGCGGCTGCGCCTCGCTAATGCTCGTCAAGGCGATGGCTTGCACCCGTCCGAGATAATCCGACAGCTTCACCCGTCCAGTGAATACGACAGTGTCGGCGAGCTGGAGATGCTGAACCATCGCCTCACACTCGGCGAAGTAAGTCGGATCTTCTTCGGTCGGACCGAGAATAAATGCCTTCAGATGAGGAACTCTTTCGCGCAGGAGACCGCATGCTCTCAAATAGGTTTTGATGTCTTTGATGGGGACGACGCGGCCGATGAGCGCGATGGTGGGCTCGGCAGGCGGCGTCGACTCGATCGCTCCGTAGGCTTCGAGGTCGATCCCGTTGGGGATGACGCCGAGCTTTGCGGGGTCGGCTCCGTCTTTGAGCTGAAACTGCTGGTTCGCCTTATACAGGGTGATGATACGGCTCGCCGCTTCATAGCAGATCTTCGAGTAGTTGGTGAAGGTCTCGATCCAAAGGTGCTTCAGTTGGCGTCTCGAGCCGCCGACCGCGAGCGTGTCCGCAGGCTTCTCGTAGAGCCAATCGGACATCGCGAGCTCGATACGCCGCTCGTTCGTATAGATACCGTGCTCGGTGAGTAACATCGGGCGGCCAGTCTCGATGCTTGCTCGTGCCGCGAGTATCCCCGCATAACCCGTCGATACGGTGTGATACACGCGAGCTTCGGGGATCTCGGGAATGAGGACCGAGTAGAGGCCGGAAAGCATCGCCCGGAAGCTCCAGAAGAAATCGATGAAGGAGTTGTCCTTGTGCTCTCGTTCGTACATCGCGAGGAGCATCGCCCAAGCGTCCCGAGAATCCAGGAGCTCTTTGCTCCCGAGCCCCGGGGGGGCGGCTCGGAGGATCTCCGTGACGGAGGCCAGATGCGTCAATCGACCCTCGCTGCGAAGCTCGCGAATAGCCGGCTCGAGCTTTCTGACCCACCCGGCGCTGGCACCTTCGCTTCGTTGAGGGAGGTGAGACAAGGAGATGTCCTTGCGACTGACGACATTCTTCGGAATCTCGAACCGAAGAGGCGATCGATGATTCGGTGGCATCAAGGAAACGAGGTGGAAGCTGAGATCGGACTGCGCTTCCAAGAGCTCGTGGACCCACTTGGAGACGCCTCCGAAGACGTAAGGGTAGGTGCCCTCGAGGACGAGGCAGATGTCGGCGGGCTCCGTTTTCATGGGCTCGCCCCCACCTGGGTCTCGGCCCACAAGCGGATCGCGCCTTCCGCTGCCATTGGAAACGTAGATTCCGGACTCCCGAAAGACGGCGCGTAGCGCTCTGCCCATCCCCTCAGGTCTTCGAATCGACGAAGGTGGAACAAACACTCCATGTACCAGATCGCGAGCTCGGGATTCGGGCCGGTGTCGGCCGCTGCGTTCTCGAGCCACCGTGCCGCGTCGTCGAACTGCTTCGAGCGCACCAATAGTCTGCCGAGGGCAAGCTTCGCTCTCGTGTCCGTCGGGTGAGACTCGAGATGAGCTTCGTAGCCTTGGCGCGCCCGCTCGCGATTCGTGGCTTCTCGATCCCCGTCGAGCAGACCGGTAAAAGCGTAGTCGTCATATAGGCTCGCCAAGGCGAGCCGCTTCGACCCGTCCTCGTCGCCATCCGCGATGTCTTTGGTCAGCTCGAGGAGCTTCTCCGCGAAGCGCGCTTCGACGATCGCAATCGCGGTCGCCGCCTGCACTCGAACGGCGTTGACCTCGTCTTGAAGCGCGAGACGCACGATGGGGGCGAAGGACGGTTTGAAGCTCTTGCCGATGATGGAAAGGACGGCTTGCTTCTCCTCCTGAGTGCCGTGACGGATGAGATCGGCGAACGACGCGGGCTCTACCGACTCCTCTCCTTCGAGCTGTCCCTTGACCCGATCGTACACGGCGTCCGACAGATCGATCTCTTCCTCCGGAAAGAGAGAGTCGTACCACTCCTGAAAGGGTTTGGGCGCTTTGTGGCTCAGCGAGACGCCGATCCCGATGGCGAGACATCCGAGCGCGGCGAACGGTCCCATCACGGGGACCGTGATAGCGAGCAGCAGAGCGAGTCTCTCGTCCTGCCCGTGACGGTAGAGCACGAAAGCTACGACCGCCGCGATGACGGATACCGCGGCGTGTGCCGCGAAAGCTGCCAGAAGGGAAACTCGGTTCTGCGACACCCCGAAGAGGATATAGAGCTCGATGGTAAGGACACCGGCCAGGAAAGAGACCAGTCCGGCACCCGCGGTGAGCGTGATGCTTTCGTCCGATTCACGCATGGAGCACGTCCTCGACGAGAGGCTTATCCGACTCGACGACCGGCTCGACCGTGAACGACAAAATGGCACGGCTCCGGTGCTCGGCCAGGTAATCCATGACGAGCCGAGACAGATGGCGGGCTACATCTTCCGCGTCGGAGAGCGCCGTGCCCGGGAGCACGACCGGATACTCCCAATTCGCCCGTTCATAGGTGAATGCGGGAGATGTCTCGGACAGCAGTCGAGAGGCATATAAGTTGATGGCACCTGGAATTCTGCGTCGATCTTCCTCGACGAGCTCATCGGGGTTGTCGACTCGAAGGATGATCATCGAAAGCTTGAATCGGAACCGGCGCGCGAGGTCCGTGAGAAACTCGGTCTGACGAGGGAACAGGCGTTCTTGAAAAGAAGCCGGTCGGTCATATCGATGCACGGCGTTGGTCGCGAAATCGAACTTGGCTTTCGCCATCGGACCGGTGAGCCGTTCGCCCAGACCGCGTTTGAGCTTTCCAATGACTATCTCTGCTTTCGCGACGGGCGTTCCCGGGAGAAGGAGTGCATAACTGAGATCGGAGTCGGTTTGATGAAAGGCCAGGTCCGTGCGTCTCAACGCGTGGTCTACGGTCTCGCGAAGGACTTGCGGTAACCGTTCGAGCGAATCCTCATCGAGCTCTCCGGGATTTGCTAGTCGGACCGTCACGGTCGACAGATCAAAGCCCAAGCGACGAGCGAGAATGGAGACATAGTCGGTTTGGCGATCCAAGAACGTGTGCGAGTAGAGTTGAGTGTCGCCGTCGAGCACCCGATCCAGCTCCGCCTCCTGAAAGCGCTCCGCTTTGCCGTAAGCGGTCGCGATCCAATCGCTGACGACGCGAAAGTTCTGCAAGCTGGAGGTCGTCAAACGCAAGAACCCGAGGCGCTCGATCTTCAACATCCCCATGACGGCCCCGGTCTCCGGTCGTAGGATCGGCCCGGCGATCAAACCCTCATTGGCGAGGAGCCTTTCGTCCTCGCTTCGCGTCGCGCACACGACGCGCTGCCGGCCGATGACCTCCTGAAATAACGGGGCGTCGGCGGCGAAAGCAGTCTCGTAGTGGTCTTGGTCGGACCAGCCTTCGGCCATCTCCAAGCGCAACACGCCGTCTTTGAGCACGAACAAGGAGAACTGGTCGGGGCTCATGACGGCGCGCACGATGTCGTTGACCCCGTCGATGACGGCGCTGGGATCGAGCTTGTCGATAGCCTGGGAGGCGCGATACATCGTCGTGGTCGTCTCGAGCTGGGACGCGACGCGAGTCTCCAGCGTCTCTTTTATGATCCGCAGCCGTTCGTAGGCCCGCGCCAAGGTGCGGGCGTGGCTCTCGGATTCGTCGAGGTCGCGCGTGAGCTCTTGGCGCTCGGTGATGTGTCGCATCCGAAGCTCGCCGAAAGCGACAGCGGCCGCGAACCACAGGAACGGGAGACGCAGTGTCTCGAAGAGAAAGTCGTGGGAATCCTGGTTGATGGTTTGCTCGGCAACGTTACCCACCAAAAGCGCTGCCGTCACCGCGGCCGCAGCTACCAACCCCTCTCGACTTCCGTACTGCCCGGCAACGAGGAGGACCACGAGCCAGTAAGGGTGGGGGGCGACGCCATCGAAGCGTGTCCCTCCAAAGGCCGCGAAGTCGAGGGCGAGGAGAGCACCCGTCATCAGTGCCACTTCGACTATGGCAGAGACCCGGATACCCGCGATCTCTCGCGGCGGTGTCGGTTGGGGCGGAGCCGTCATGCTCATCAAAACCTCCAGAACAGCTCCGCACCCCAATAGTTCTCCGCGAGTGCGGTATCGAGGCGGTAGAGTCTTCGCTCGAAGAAAGCCCGGGCGACGAAGCCTTCGGGCAGCTCGTAGTGAAGCCGAAAACCGAAATAAGGCGAGCGACCGCCGAGACGGTCCCACGAGTAGCCGGCGAACCCGTCGCCGCGAAAGTGGTCCAAGAAGGCCCCGCTGACGATGGCGCCAGGCGCGTGCACCTCGCGGCTCGCTAGAAACACGCTGCTCAGAGGGCGGCCGCTCGTGTCATGTCGGCGGTCGATCTCT
>JAJCXL010000544.1 GCA_029263435.1 Acidobacteriota bacterium
CTCGGGATGGTGCTTGGAGGATCGTCGCGCTGGAGCGAAGCGAAGGAAGCCTTCGAGATGGCCGTTGCGCTCGACGGCAATAGCGCAATCTATACCTACAACCTCGCGCTGGTACTCCTACAGGGAGGAGAACCCGAGGAAGCGAGAACCTGGTTCGAGGTCACCCTCGACGTGGATCCTCGTTTCGACGCCGCGCGGCAACAAATCGAGCGACTCAGTCGTTGAAGAGAGCTTGGCGTGTCGTGGTACATTTCTCGAGGGGCAGGGCTCGTATTTAGGTCAGGGAGGCAAGGTCGACATGATTACTCGCGGTTTCGTTTTCTTGGCATTCGCGATGGCGCTGGTGGCGTCCGGCGCTAACGCGCAAACGACGACGGGTAGCATCACGGGTACGGTGAAAGACAACACCGGAGGCGTCTTGCCAGGCGTCAGCGTGACCGTCACGGGTGAGAACGTCGTGGGTGCGCAAGTCGCCGCGACCAATAACGTAGGTTTTTTTCGAGTGATTGGACTTCCGCCGGGTGCCTACAAAGTGAGGCTCGAGTTTCCGACGTTCGGAGCGTTGGAGTATGACCTGCGCGTCGGCGTTGGAGATGCGTCGAACATCACCGCCGAGATGACTCCCGCCCTCGAGGAACAGATCACCGTCACCGCTGAGGCCGCGGTAGTGGACCTTCGCTCGACCCAGGTCGACTCCAATTTCGACGCGGAGTTCGTTCGCAATGCCCCGTTGAGGCGTTTCACGTTCTTCGACCTGATAAACGCCGCGCCGGGCGTGAACCAGAGCAACTCCGCTAGCTCGCGCTCGACGGTGCTCGGCTCCTCGACGGACGAGAATTCCTATCAAATGGACGGGACGGACTTCACCGCGCCCCTGACGGGAGCCGCATGGCCGTGGCCGAACACGGATGCGATCGAAGAGATCGAAGTCCTGTCTCTGGGCGCTCCCGCTGAATATGGAAACGTCGCCGGCGCGGTGTTCAACGTCGTCACCCGTCAAGGCAGCAACACCTTTCACGGCGACGTCAACTTCTACCTCCAAAGCGAGAATCTCACGGGCCGCAACACGACCGATGAGCAAGACAGTGGCAACCCGTATAGTCGCGAGCGGTTCAACGATTTCACCACCCAGTTCTCGGGTCCGGTGATCAAAGACAAGCTCTGGTTCTTCGGCTCTTATCAGTACCAGCGCGACCACGATGCACCCACCGGGGTTCCGTCGGAGTTTTTTACCCGCAACGACAACGACCGGATCTTTCTCAAGGGCAACTGGCAAGTCAATGACAGCAACAAGATCCAGGTCTCGTACCATAACGATTACTACTTTCTCCCCTGGACTCCGTCGGCCAACACGGCGCCTAGCACCATTGCGGTGGAAAGTGGCAGCAACCCGACGCCCAACGTCTCCTATACCGGTGTCCTCTCCGAGAACACGCTCGTAGAAGCCCGCTATTCCGGCTTTTACGGAAGCGATCACGGCGATCCCATTATCGAAGGACAGCCCCGGATACAGCCGCGCTTCTATGATCTAGATACGGGCCAGATCACCGGCGGTACTTATCTCTGGTACGACAGCAACATCTGGAAGACGGCGGTCAACGCGAAGGTGACACATTTCGCGGATGACTTTCTCGGCGGTAGCCACGATTTCAAGTTCGGCGTTCAATACAATCGTGGCGGAAGCGAAGCCCAGATCGGCTACAACGACTTCATCTATACCTACGAGTATTACGGCTACAAATACGCATACGGCTACAAGTATCAACCCTACTCCTATGGCGGCATCGTGACCGGCGTGGGGGTTTTCCTCGATGACACCTTCCGGGTCAATGACCGGCTGACGCTGAGCCTCGGCCTACGCTTCGACCGGAATCGGGCGAGCATCCCGGAAGCGGGAGTCCTCGACCAGGCGGGCAATCCGACCGGTGTGTCCGTACCCGCGGTGGGAAACCTTTACACGTGGAACTCGATCGCTCCGCGACTCGGGTTCAACTTCGATCTCACGGGCGACGGCAAGACCTCGTTGAAAGCTCACTACGGCCGCTACTATCGCGGCGTGATTACGGGGGAGTTCGCTCTCGCGTTGGGCGCGAGCCCCAACAGTGTGTTCGGCGGGCCGTTCGATCTCGAGACGAATGAGTTCATTGATCTCACCGAGTTCGAGTCGAGCCGGAATCGGGCGGTCGACGACAACTACCTGCAGCCATACACGGATCAGTTCATCATCGGCTTCGAAAGGGAGCTCACCCGCGATTTCGCGGTGTCTCTGAACTACGCGCATAAAAGGGGCCGAGATTACCCCGCGTGGCAAGACACAGCGGGGGTGTATCAATCGGGAATCTATGTCGACGACCAGGGCCAAGACGCGACCGGCCAGGCGATTCCGATCCAGATTTTGGTGAGTGATCCGGCGGATCGGTTCTTCACCATGTCGAACCCGGACATCATGAAGACCGATATCGATGCGTTTACCATCCAAGGCACGAAGCGCATGCGCGACAACTGGCAATTGAGCGGGTCGCTCGTCTACCAGCGGATGGAGGGAGCGCTTCCCTCGAGTCGATCGGGCGCGCGATCGGCCCAGGCCGGATCTCTGGTCTTCAATTCCTTTGGTCAGAATCCGAACGACTTCATCAACGCGACCGGTCGGCTCATCGGTGAGCGCCCTTGGACGTTCAAGACTCAGCTCGTCTATAACGCTCCAGCGGGCATCGTTTTTGGGATGAACTACCTGTGGCAGACCGGGCGTCCATGGGCTCGACGCATTCGCGTCCCGGATACCGGATTGACCACCGAGATCCTTGCGGAGCCGGTCGACGGCAGTCGCCGAGTGTCGAGCTGGAACGTCATGGATATCCGAGTGCAGAAAGACTTCTCGATCACGGACACGGTGCGCTTCGGCGTTTTCGGAGACGTCTTCAATCTGTTCAACGATGACGCGCACGAGGATGTGCTCGCTCGATTGGGAACCGCAGAGATCTTCGGGCTGCCGGATGGCTATCTCATTCCGCGACGGTTGCAAGTCGGCGTCAAGCTGAGGTTCTAGTCCTAGGCGCCCTCGATGGAATGACGGTGGAAGCGGCGCTCGCGGGCGCCCTCGTCATCATTGCCGTCTACGGGGCGCTCTACGCTTCTTCGCTCCCACTCCGGGTGGCGGTAGCGCTCGCTGCCGGGTGTTTGGGCTCCGCGCTCGTCTACGCTCTGCCGACACCCGTCTCGAGCCCGCCCGTGGTCAACCGTCCGATAGAAGTCGTCGAAGACGGCTACGCTTCGTCGGCGCGGTGCGTCTCGTGCCACCCCGCGAATGTCTCGAGCTGGGAAGCCTCGTACCACCGCACGATGACTCGTATTGCCTCGCCAGCGAGCGTGCTCGGAGATTTCGAAGACGTACGACTCGATCTCGACGGTGCGGATTATCGCCTCGTTCGCGACGGGGATAGCTTCGCGGTGGTGCTTCCCGACCAGGACCGACGCGAGATCGTCATGACGACCGGCTCGCACCGCATGCAGGTTTATTGGTTCGAGGACTCGGGCCGCGTGACCGGCCAGCTTCCTTTCGTATGGCTCATCCCTGAAGCTCGATGGATCCCGCGCAATGCAGCGTTTCTCAGGCCTCCGGGGCTCACGCATCATTCGGAGGCCGGTCGGTGGAACGAGACCTGCGTCCGATGTCATTCGACCCATGGTCGCCTCGGCGGCCGGAGCCTCGCGGGTGCCGAGACGCGGGCGGTCGAGCTCGGCATTGCTTGTGAGGCGTGCCACGGGCCTTCCGACGCTCACGCGGTCTCTATGCGTAACCCGGTCTCTCGTTATCGAGAGCACGTTTCACCGGGCGCGCCGGCGACTACCGTGAATCCGGAGAAGCTCGACGCCGCGCGCTCGTCACAAGTGTGCGGGCAGTGTCACGGGATCTCGGTGTTCCACGACCAACAGGGCGCGGACTCCTGGGCGATGAACGGGTTTCAGTTCAAGCCCGGCGACGACTTGGAGAATGAACGCTTCCCGGTCACGCCCGAGAACTTGTCGCGTCCGATCATGGCGAGTGTGCTCCGAGACCCGTTCTATCTCGAAGATAGGTTTTGGAGCGACGGCGTCGTACGCGTTTCCGGCCGCGAGTATAACGGCTTGATCGCGAGCCCGTGCTATCGCGGCGAAGCGTTCTCCTGTGGCTCGTGTCATGAGATGCATCCGGCTCGGGCCGATGCCGAGTGGGCGGACGATCAGCTGTTGCCGGGTGCTAGAGGCGATCAAGCCTGTCTCGGATGCCACGAAGATTTTGCCGGCGATGACGCAGTGAGCGCCCATACCCGGCACGACGCGGACTCGACCGGGAGTCGCTGTCAGAACTGTCACATGCCGTACACGACTTACGGCCTGCTCAAAGCGATTCGGTCACACACGATCGAATCACCTTCGGTCGCCAACAGCGTAGAGACCGGACGTCCCAATGCTTGCAACCTGTGTCATCTCGATCGCAGCCTCGCCTGGGCCGCCGAGGCGCTCGAGAGGAGGCACCAAGTTGCCGCTCCCCGCGGCGCCTCTGGGGACGTAGCGGCCTCGGTGCAATGGGCCCTCGAAGGGGACGCGGGACAGCGAGCGCTCATCGCCTGGAGCATGGGGTGGGAGCCGGCGCGCGACGTTTCAGGAACGGATTGGATGACGCCGATCTTGGGCCAGCTCTTGGATGATCCCTATGACGCGGTGCGGTTCATCGCGTTCGAGTCTTTGTCTCGAGGCGAAACAGGCGTCGGTGCCGCGGACGGAATGGACTACGACTTCGTCGGCTCCCGGGTTCACCGAGCTCGTGCCAAGCGCGAAGTCTGGGATCGATGGAGCGCGAGCGGAAGTACCGCGCCGAACGGCGCCGTGTTGGTGCTGGACGATGGCAGCTATGACTGGCCGCGTTTTCGTCGGCTCCTGGCGAATCGGAACGAGCGTCGGGTCAGCCTCCAGGAGTAGACGAAGGTGACGAGCGAGGCTGTTGCGAAGAGGCATCTGCGATTCGGGTGGTGGAGCCTTTGTGTTTTCGCGACGATCGGATTGGCTCTCGAGATCTTGCACGGCCTGAAGCTCGGCTGGTATCTCGAGGCGGCCTACGAGACCCGACGGCTCATGTGGACGCTCGGACACGCGCACGGCACGCTGCTGGCACTCGTACATATTCTTTATGCCATGACGCTTTCGTCCCTCGAGGGGTCGGGTCGCGCGCACAGGTGGGCATCGCCGGCTCTGATAGCGTCCTCGTTCTTACTCCCGGGAGGGTTCTTGCTCGGCGGCGTGTTTATCTACGATGGGGATCCAGGGCTCGGCATCGTGCTCGTACCGGTCGGGGCGGCGGCTTTCGTTCTTGCCACGGCCGTGATCGCCGCCGCGTGCTCCAAGCGCTAGCGGAGCGGCCTCAGCCGTCGGCTCTAGAGCAGCGCCTCTATCGCTCGCCGGCCTTCCGCCGCGGCCCCGGTCCAGTTTTGGTGACCTCGCAGCTCCGAATGACCGATCGCCACGCCGTCGAACGGCTCGCGGATCACCTCGTGCACCGGGCGTTGGCCATCCGCGCCGAACATGAAACCTGGCTCCGGATTCGTGTAGGCATGGCCCCAGCGATTGAGAATGATGCCGGCCACGTCTTTGCCGGGCACGAAGCCCGCCTCGCCGAACAGGTGGAGCATTTGGTCGCGGAGCCTCGCTTCGATCGACGCGAACGGAGCGGTGAGAAGCTCGAGCCTCCCCATCTCCCCCTGACGCTTGGCCGGAAAGCCTGGAAAGAAGTACGGCACGTAGAAGGTCAGTATCGCGGGCTCGGCCGGGCTCATCGTGAGGGGCCCCGCGCCTACCGTCATCGGGCGGTGGATGTTGCAGGAGAAGCCGAACCCGCCTTCGTAAACGCAAGCGGCAGCGCCGAGCTTCTCGAGAAAGCGCCAGTTCGTGAGCGCGACATTCGCGATCAGCACTGCGGAATGACGGAAGCGACCATAGGCCTCACGGTGGCTTTCAGGGAGATCCCGGACGACGTGCTGGTTGACCCAACCGCCCGAGGCCATGACCACTCTCGGAGCCGTCGTTCGGTAGAGCTTGCCGTCTCTCATGAAAATCACGGCGACGCCGGCCGTCGCGTCGCGTTCGACCCGGACCACCGTGGCTTCGAGGCGTAGGTTCACATCGTTTTGCTCGCGATCCAAAGCGTTGAAGCGGATGGCCCCATGAAGCACGTCCTCTAGGTTGGCGCCGCCCGCGATCGCGTCGGGGTTGAGATCTTTCACGAAGTAGCGTGCGAAGCCTGTATTGCCGCCGGGAAACGAGTGGAACGTCAGGTCGCGATAGTGATCGGTTGGTCGAAAGCCGGGAAGCTCGAAATGCCACCCCCACCACGCGGAGATGGCGTCGCAGCCGAGCCCGATGATGCTCGCGAGGATGGGATCGACATAGGCGGTGACCGACTCTGGAAGGCCCAAGACCGACTCGTAATAATTCTTGACGGTCATGGAGTCGAGCCACGGGCCGAGCTCGCGCTCCCCGCGCAACGTGTCGGCGGAGCCCGTCCTCCACTTTCGAATGACCTCTTGGTCCGAGCGTTCGTTCCACGGCGCCTTCGACCAGCCCTTGCATCCGTCTCGACGGAGGAGGTGGGAGGCCCGTGGTGGGAGGTCCGGAAAGATCCGGCTCGAAGGCTTCGGGTCGTCGTCGAAGAAATAGCCGACCGAGAACTGCTCGGCCTTCCAGTGGAGGTACGAGAAGTGATCGAAAGGAATGTTCAGGCCCGCTGCGCCGTCCACCGGCTTCGCGTAGTTGAGCTCACGAGGGATCCCGAGGGACGTGAAGTAGTCGTCCGGCGCTCCCGTTTCGGGAAGGATGCCGAAATCGTCGGAGCCTTGCGGGCCGACGATACGCCGACCGTCGACAACGACCTCGTTTCGTTTGGCCTCGCCGCCGAAGACGGGATGATTGTCCAGGACGAGGCAGCGTCCTTCCGGACGAAGGCGTCGAAAGTGATGCGCGGCCGAGAGTCCGGACAATCCGCCGCCAACGACGATGAGGTCGTAGCTCTCTGCGGTCTCTTCTGCCGAGAGCGTCGACGCGTCGAACGCCCCTGCTCGAATCTGGTGGGCGGCGCGCACGACCCCGGGAGTGTTGCCGTGAGAGGGCGCATAATCGCCCTCCCCGCCCGGACCGTACCAATCCTCACCCACGTCGAAGCCGTACTCTTCGTCGCCGGGGGGTGCGTTCGAGCTCGGGGGGTCGTCGCCCGGACCACAGCCGGTGAGCGTTGCTCCGATCATCGCCGCGGAGCCGTTGATGAAGTCTCTGCGAGTGATGGGGTGTTGTGCTCGACGTTTCGTCATAGGCGATGGATGTTAGCGCACTCCAGCCGTTTTTCGGGTGCGCCCAGATTGCCGACGGCCTTGCGCTCGTGAAGCTCCGCTCGCTATGCTCGCTCGCCTATGAGAGTCGCGGTCCTCTACACCGGCGGGACGATAGGAAGTGTCGGAAGCCCGCTCGGGCCTTTGTCGGACGAGGCATTTCGAGACGCTTTCCAGCACAATCTCGCTCCGATCCTTCGCACCGAATATCCCGACCTCACGATCGACTTCCTTTCTTTCGGCACGGCGGTGCTCGACAGCACGAACTTGAAGCCTTCGGACTGGTGCAAGATGGCGAGCGAGATCTTGAACGCCTACCCGAAGGTCGAGGCCTTCATCGTGCTCCACGGCACGGACACGATGGCGTACAGTGCCTCGGCGTTGTCGTTTCTGCTCACCGGGCTTCACCCGAGTGGCTATCCCTACGCGGTCTTGAGTAAGCCGGTAGTGCTTACGGGCTCACAAGTACCGTTGTTCTATCGTGCCGAGGAGAACGGGCCGCTTCGGCTGCGCTTCGGCACGGATGCCTACCAGAATGTCTGCGGGGCTTTTGCCGCCGCGCATAGCGGAGTTCCGGAAGTGTGCCTGTTTTTCGGGCACACCTTGTTTCGAGGTAATCGCACCCGGAAAACGAACGCGAGTGAGTTCGACGCCTTCTCGTCTCCGAACTACCCGCCGTTGGGTGAAGCGGGAATCGAGTTCGAGCTGTTCAATCAGCGCGTGCTCCATTTGCCGACGACGTCCGCGATATCTCTCGAATCGGCAGAGGCGCGGGGTCGGGTCTCGACGCAGCTCGCTTTCATCTCGACGCGGATCGATGAGAGTCGGGTGGTGCCGTTTCTGGCATTTCCGGGTGAGGTTCTGGCGGACCTCTTGGAGGCGTGCATCGCCCAGAAACCCGATGGGATCGTCTTGCAATCCTACGGGGAAGGGAATTTTCCTTCGGGCAATCCAGAGAGGCCCGAGCTCGGAGCCATTTATCGAATGCTCCGTGCGGCCGACGCGGAGGGGATCCTGCTCATCGACAACACCCAAGTTTTGTCCGGGGTCGTCAACGGCGCTGCCTACCAAGCGGGCTCGTGGCTGATGGACGTGGGTGTCATCGGCGCTTACGACATGACCCCCATCGCCGCCCTGACCAAGCTCATCTATCTCCATACGATGCGAAACTTCGAGGGCCGCGGCTGGGGTCCGTCCGATCTCAAGCGTTTGATGCGAACGAATCTCACCGGAGAGATCATGGACGTGAACCGGATCGATGCGAGAGGCGACCGCTACCTCGCGCCGGAGGAGTCGATCGCGGCGCTCGATGGGAGTGCGGCCCTCATCAATGATCCGGAGCTCGGCCCGGTACTCCTCGATGCCTCGAAGCGCGTGTTGTGGCGAGCCCTCACCGAGCCGGCGGAAAGTGACATGCCCGGTCGGCTCTACATGCAAGGAGATGGCAACGCGGTCTTCTACGACAGCTCCAGCACGATCCGTTGGACTTCGGGTACCGCATCTTCGTCTTTCGCGACGTCTATGCTGGTCCTCGACGGAGTGTCGAGCCCTCGCGGGTTGTGTCTTTATGTTTATGACTACGCGCTGCAGGAAGTCGGCGAGGTCCTGTTCCAGATGTGATCACGAACGGGAGCAAATCGGTGCATCGCTGCGTCCTTTGTCGTTGGCGATGTCATACCGCGCGAAGACCGTACCGATGCTAACATCGCGATCGTGTTTTGGGACGAGTCGGTCGAGACGCTCTCACGAGAGGCACTCGAACGGCAGCAGCTCGAGCGCTTGGACGCTTCGATCCGGCGATTGGCGACCCGGGTCCCGCATTATCGCGAAGCGCTCGCCGGGCTGAGGCGCCCAAAATCACTGTCCGACCTCGCCTCTTATCCCTTCACGACCAAACAAACGTTGCGAGACCACTATCCCTTTGGGCTGCTCGCGGTGCCGCGGGACGAAGTGGTTCGGGTCCATGCTTCGAGCGGAACCACGGGCCGGCCGACCGTCGTGGCCTATACGCGCGGCGACCTCGCTTTGTGGGGCCACGTCATGGCACGGCTGTTGACCGCCGGAGGGGTGACTCCTCGAGATCTCGTCCACAACGCCTATGGCTACGGACTCTTCACGGGAGGCCTCGGCTTCGGTCTCGGTTCCGAGACCGTAGGCGCCGTCACCGTGCCGATGTCGGGAGGAAACACTCGACGGCAGGTGCTTCTCCTCGAGGACTTCGGAGCGACGGTACTGTGCGCCACACCGTCTTACGCGCTCGTGCTGGCCGAGGCGCTCGAGCAAGAAGGTATCTCCTTGGACCGCCTCGAGCTTCGGTTGGGTTTTTTTGGAGCGGAGCCATGGACGGAGAGCATGCGTCGGGAGATCGAGCGGCGGCTCGGGATCCGGGCCTTCGACAGCTACGGGCTCAGCGAGATCATCGGTCCCGGTGTCGCCGGCGAGTGTGAGGAGCGCTCGGGGCTTCATCTCTTCGAAGATCATTTCTTTCCTGAAGTGGTGGACCCGACGACGGGCGAGCCGGTTCCGGACGGTGAGACCGGTGAGCTCGTCCTGACGACGCTCACGAAGCAAGCGTTGCCGCTATTGCGCTACCGGACGAGAGATCGGGTGCGGCTCGATCGTCGTCCGTGCCGGTGCGGTAGGACGTCGGTGCGGATGAGCAAAGTCCTCGGGCGGACCGATGACATGCTGATCCTCCGCGGGGTCAACGTCTTCCCATCCCAGGTCGAGGAGGCTCTTCTGCGAGTCGAAGGGGTCGCGCCTCACTATGTGCTCTACGTGAGTCGGGAGGATAGACTCGACAGCCTCGAAGTCGTGTTCGAGCGGGCCGAGGAGGCGCCTCCGGAGGCGGTGGAGCGTCTGCGTGACGAGGCGCGCGCTGAGATTGAAGCGGTGTTGGGAATCCGGGTCGCCGTGCGAGTCGCGGCTCCCCGAGAGCTCCCACGCAGCGAGGGAAAAGCGATTCGCGTCGTCGACCGGCGGGAGAAAGCTTAGCCCGGGTTTTCGCGAGAAAGCTCGAGCGCTTGGAGGTGAAACGATGGATCGGAGAGAAAGTCGCCGACAGTTCTTGAAGTTCATGGCCGCGAGCCCGGTGATGGCGTTGTCACAGTCGACACGGAAGTTCGCGGGTTTGGGCGATGGCCCGATCACCAACCCGGAGCAAGCCATCAACGTGTTCGACTTCGAGCCCGCAGCGGAGAAGACACTGCCCCCTGCACATTGGGGGTATCTCTCCACGGGGACAGACGATGACGGCACCCTTCGAGCGAATCGCGACGGGTTCGATCTCTATCAGCTACGTCCACGTCGATTGATCGATGTTCGCCGGATCGACATGTCGACGCGTTTGTTCGGCGAGCGCTACGAGACTCCCATCGTGATCGCCCCCACCGGTCGTAACCAGGCGTTTCACGCTGATGGTGAGCTCGCCGTGGCCCGGGCGGCGAAAGCGAAATCGCATCTGCAAATGCTCTCCACCGTTGCGTCGACGGGAGTCGAAGACGTCACCGCCGCGCGGGGAGCGCCGATCTGGTACCAGCTCTACGCGCGCTACGACTGGGAGATAACGGAGGCGCTGGTAGAACGTGCTGAGGCGGCGGGCTGTTCCGCGATTGTGCTGACGGTCGATCTGCAGGGGGGGAGCAACCGGGAGACCAACAAGCGCTTCGCGAAGCTCGATGAGCGCGAGTGCACCCTCTGCCACGAGCCTGTTTTTCAGGACTACATCCGCACCAAGCCCATGTTCGATGGGTTGAACGTTCCCGAGGGAAGTGACTACGGTCGTAGCCTGTCTTGGGATTTCGTCCGCCGGCTGCGAGAGATCACGTCAGTCAAGCTCTTGATCAAAGGTATCGTGCGCGGGGACGATGCCGCGCTCGCCGCAGAGGCCGGGGTAGATGGGATCGTGGTCTCGAATCATGGCGGCCGCGCGTCCGCATCGAACCGCTCGACTATAGAATGCCTCCCCGAAGTCGTCGAAGCGGTGGGGGACCGGATGACGATTCTCATCGATGGCGGTTTTCGACGCGGCACTGACTTTTTCAAGGCGCTCGCTCTGGGTGCCGACGCGGTGTGCATCGGACGGCCTTATCTCTGGGGACTCGCCGCTTTCGGCCAGGCGGGCGTCGAGGCCGTCCTTGAGATCTTGCGTGCCGAGCTCGCATTGGTGATGCGCCAGGCGGGAACGAAGACCGTGGCGGAGATTAATTCGAGTTTTCTGGCAGAGCGATTTCGCGTGCAGTAGTATTGACTGTTTTGCGCATGGGTTTGAAATCGACAATCGCCACCGTCCTCGGCCTCGCGGGTGCGATCGCGTGTATTTACTTGGCGACGCGGCTGGCGGAAGCGGCAGGCGGTCTCGACTGGTTGGATGCGTGGCTCGCCCGCTACGGCGCGCTCGGGATGGTCGGGTTCGTTTTGGTCGGCGGTCGATCCGCGGTTTTTTTCTTCCCGGGCTCGATCTTGATGACGACGAGTGGTGCGGCGTTCGGCATGGGGTGGGGCTTTCTCGCGGCGCTCGCCAGCGTCTGCTTGGGTGCGGCCTTGGCCTTCATCGTGGCCCGATACTTGGCCCGTGATCGGATCGAAGGATGGGTGTCGAAGAAGCCGCGCTTTGCCGCTGTCGACGCTGCCATCGGTGAAGAAGGATGGAAGCTGGTCATGCTGACTCGGTGTTGTCCGATCTTCCCGTTCATCTTTCAAAACTACGCCTACGGACTCACGCGAGTGCGTTTCTCTCACTACGCGTTCGGCTCGATGGTGGGCCTCGCGCCGGCGGCTCTCGTTTTCGTCTATATGGGATCGCTCGGCAGAGCGGGGGCGGCTGCGTCGGGAAGCACTAGCACTCTCGAGATGGCTTTGCGGATCGGCGGCTTCGCCGCCACGGTCTTGGTGATGGTCTACATCGCACGGATCTCGACCCGTGCGCTGGAGCGCGCCGGCCTTTGACCGCAGCGACCCTCAATCAGTTTCTTCTGGAGGGGGCGCGCGAGCACGACCGCGACGGAGTGTTCGCCGATTGGAACGGCGAACGGTGGGTTCCGATGCCGGACTGGCGAGCGGATCGGCACGCTATCCGGATCGCACTCGTTCTTCGTGAGCGGTTCGGCGTCGAGCCCGGCGACACGGTGTGTTTGTCGCTCGAGCTTCGGCTCGAGTGGGCTTTGATCGAGCGCGCGGTGTGGGGGCTAGGCGCGATCTCGCGTCCGGTGTTAGCTCCTCGCGACCTCGCCGAAAGTAAGCCTGTCGTGGTGTTCACGCAATCCGCGCTAGAGGATCCACCGGCTGGTTGTCGCGCGGTTGTCGACATGGATGCCGACTACGACGAGCTCCTCGACTATGGCGGGGTTTTGGACACGCCGGAGCGGGCGACGCAGTTTCGGGCACGCGCGCGACAAACGCCGCCTGAGGCGCTTGCGAGCATCGAGTCTGGGCAGGAGCTTTCCCACGCGGCGTGGATGGCCGGTATCGCCCGCTTTCATGAGCAGAATCCTCCGGAACGTGGACGCACCCAGGTGATCGCGACGAACCGTCCGGAACGGGCCGCTCGGACGGCGCTTTACGCAGGGTGGGGTGGGGGGCTGGTCCGTAGCGCGATTGCGGCTCCAGGTGGAACCCACCCCGACGGCTTTGTTACTCTCTCGCTCGAAGGGATCAACGATCATGGCTAGCCTCTCGTCCTCCGTCTCTCATACGCTGCGCGTCGCTGCAGGTCTCGCCTGGGAGGCGTTTCAAAGCGTCAATACCCGGATCCCGGACAGCCCGTCGCCCCATCCCGCATGGGCGCCGGGTCCGCTTCCCAAGAGCTATGAGCGCACCAAGCCGCCACTCGGTTGGCCACGAGAGACGGATTCGTTGTGTCCGCGCTGCGTGGTCGAAGTCCGAGATGCCATCGTGGCGGGCGAGCGCGACATCAGTGAGCTCGTCGAAGGGAGCACCGGAGAGATCCCGGCCACCATTTTGGAAGAGAACGGGCGGGTGCTCATTCGCAAGCACTGCGAGAGTCACGGCAGCTTCGAAGATACGCTGTCGATCGACCCGAAGCTGAGCGAGGTTCTCGAGAGCCGATTTTTTGGACGCGACTTCAAGGCCGCGGATGACGCGCATGTACACCGGCACGGCACCTCGACGATCCAATATGGCCGAGGCGCGGTGCTGACGGTCGACTTGACCAATCGGTGCAACATGATGTGCAACCCGTGCTTCATGGATGCGAATCAAGTGGGCTACGTGCACGAGCTCACCTTGGAAGACATCAAACGGATCCTCGATGACTCGATCTCGTTCAAGCCGCGCCGGCAGCTATCGGTACAGTTTTCTGGCGGTGAGCCGACGATGTCGCCTCATTTTCTGGAAGCGTGCGCCTACGCGAAGGAGATCGGCTACTGGAGCGTGCAAGCGGCGACGAATGGCATTCGCTTCATGCTCGAGCCGGAGTTCGCGCAACAGGCGGCTGAAGCGGGGCTGAACATGGTGTACTTGCAGTTCGACGGGGTCACGAACCAGTCGAACGCGCACCGTCATATCTCGAACCTCTTCGATGCGAAACGGGTTGCCATCGAGCGGGTCTTCGAAGCCGGGATGGACATTACCCCGGTGACGACCGTCGTCAACACGGTGAACGAAGAGCAAGTAGGACCGATCCTCGACTTCATGATCGACAACTCCGACATGATCGGTGCGGTCTCGTTTCAGCCGGTCTCCTTCACCGGGCGTGACGAGGAGATCAGCGACGACGACCGGCATCGCCAGCGCTACACGGTCTCACATCTCGCTCACGAGCTCTCTCGCTACTACGGCGGAAAGATCGACGTGTATCGAGACTTTTACCCGCTCGGCTCGCTCGGCGCGTTCACTTGGCTCGCCGACCATTTGCGGGGGCCCGACGTGTCATTCGGGGGCATGAACTGCTCGTGCCATCCCAATTGCGGTGCGAGCTTGATCCTCGTCGTCAACTGGCAGACGAAGGCGTGGGAGCCTCTGACGGCTTTCTTCGACATCGAGCGTTTCGTGAGTGACATCAACGTCATCACCGACTCGGCCCGAGGGGTGGGTCTGTCGAAGATGCAAGCGCTCATGGCCTTCGTGCGCAATCTCGATCCTTCGAAGATGCCGCCGGGCATGACGGTGGCGAAGTTCTTGAAGCTCCTCAACCGTAAGATGGGCGCCACGATGAGCTCCTCCACTGACGAGGACGAGTGGAACATCATGTGGGTCGGCGGCATGTGGTTCCAGGATTTGTGGACTTATGATTTCCGCCGCACCGAGATGTGCGTGATTCCTTACGCGACTCAGGAAGGCGAGATCTCGTTTTGCGCCTACAACACCGGTGTCGGCTGGCGGAAGATCGTCGAGAACATGCACATGGTCGCCAAGACAGGTGAGTGGTTCAAAGACAAAGGGCGGCACCAGATCTATGCCGGCGATCGCCCGATGGCCCTCGGCCCCGACGAGGTAGCCGAGGAAAATGGGGAGATCCGCTTGCCCGTCATCCAGCCGATCCCGCACCCCGGCACCGTGCAGCTAGGCTGAAAAAAGAGGTCAGACCCATTTAATTGGCGGGTGAACTGCGCTCTGATGCGGAAAACATAAGGCTCAGCCCAGCATCGTGCCGTGAATTAAATGGACCAGGTCCCTTTTCTTGTTGCCGCTGTTCTGGCGATTTAGTTGGCGAGATCCTGGTGGGCGGCTTCTAGCATCGCCGCGGCACTGCCGATGCGGCGGCCGCTCTCCCACTTCGCATCGTACTCTTTGGTGAGTCCTGCGGCTTGGATTTGCTCCAGGGTCTTGCCGTCGCTGATAGCTCGTGACACGCGGTCGCGGATGACGAGCAGCATGTCTCGAAACGCACGGACGTCCGCGACGCTCGAGATGACACCGTGGCCGGGAATGATCTTGGTATCCGCGTTCGAGATCTCGATGAGGAGATCGTAGGCCTTGATGGTGCCGAGAAAGCTTCCGCCGTTCGCGGTGTCGATATACGGGTAGCTGGTGGTGCGATAGACGTCGCCCGTATGGATCGCATTCGTGTCCTTGAAGACGATGTAAGCGTCGCCGTTCGTGTGAGCGTCGGGTACTTTGAACACGTAGACGGTCTCGCCGTTGATGTGAAAGGACATGTCCTCGCCGAACGTGACGAGCGGAGGCTCTTGGGTGGCCTTGGCGGCAGCCATCTGAGAGCGGACGTTTTCATGACCGAAGATGAGGGTGCCCATCTTGCCGAAGTTCTCGTTGCCCCCGGTATGGTCGGGATGCATGTGGGTGTTGACGAGGAATCGAATGGGTTTGTCGGAAAGGGTCTTCACGGCCGCGACGATTTTATCGGTCAGCGGCGCATATTGATCGTCGATCAGAAAAACGCCGTCGTCGCCCACGAAGACTCCGATGTTTCCACCGGCGCCTTCGAGATAAGACACCTGTCCGGCGACGGGGTGGACTTTGATCTCGACCTTGTCGAAATCCGGCTGGGAGAACGCTCCGGCGGTCAAAGCGAGCGTGCAAACTAGAGTACAAAGAGTCGTTTTGGTTTTCATCGGGCCTGCCTTTCGATGGGTAGCTTATCAAGTCTCGGGTGCCGGAACGCGGGTTTTCCGCTGCCGGGATCGCCGATGACGCGACCGTTGTCGTAGACGACGTCGCCTCGACGGAGCGTCGTCACAGGCCATCCGGTGATGGCCCAGCCTTCGAACGGGGTGTAGTCGGAACGTGAGGGGTCATCCTCGGCCGACGCGATGCGCTCGAGGCCGGGGTCGAAAATAACGACGTCGGCAAAGGCGCCCTTCTCTATGACCCCGCGCTCTGGATAGAGGCCGAAGGTCTTTGCGGCCGCGGTCGCGGTCACTTCGACGAATCTCTCGACGGAGAGACGACCTCGCCGCACGCCCTCGGAGTAGAGCACCGGGCGCATGAAACGAAGATCGCTCACTCCCGGGCGGAGTCTCTCGATATCGAGCTTCGGATCCAGCTTCTGCTCACGGGTCCACGGCGCGTGATCGGTGGCGAGAAAATCGATGCGGCCGTCCGCGAGCCCTTGCCACATCGAGGCGACATTCGCCGCGCTCCGAAGCGGTGGCTGGCCGATATAAAGCGGCCCTTCCGGACCTCGCAGCCACTCCTCGGTGAAGTACAGATAGAGGGGGCGGGTCTCGATCGTTAGAGGTAAGTGCTCCGTCCGCTTCGATCGTGCGGCGTCGAGCGCACGCTCCGAGGACAAATGGACGAAGTGCATCGGTGCGCCGGTGAGCTCGCAAAGGGCCGTCGCCCGAGCGGTTGCCGCGACCTCGGCGACTTCCGGGCGACTCTCCGCGTAGTGCTCGAGCGAGCTCCGTCCGTCCGCGCGAAGCTGACGCACCGCCGCGCTCAACAACGCGCTGTCTTCGCAGTGCATGAGAGTGACGACACCTGCGTCGCGCGCGGCCTCGACGAGCTCCACCACTGCTGCCTGATTCTCGTCGTAGTCCGAACGGGTCATGAAGATCTTGTGACTCGGTTGTCCGAGCGCGGCGAGCTCGGACATCGTGGTGGGGGAGCCGACGCTCGGTGGCCAAACCGATGCATGAAAGAAGACATCTCCGATCGCACTTCGCTCGACCTCGTCGACCCAGCGCTTCATGGCGTCGACCGGGCTCTCCCCTTGTTCCGGATAGGCGAAGGTGCCCACCGTCGTGATGCCACCCGCGAGGGCGGCAGCGGTACCTGTTGTCAGGTCGTCGACGAATGAGCCTTGAAGATGCGTGTGCGGATCGATGCCTCCCGGGATCACGAGCTTGCCCCGCGCTTCGATCACTCGAGTGCCCGAGCTAATCGACAGGGCCTCGCCGAGCGCCACGATGCGCTCTCCCGAGATGCGCACGTCCGCCATGCGGCTGCCATCGGCATTGACGATCCGGCCACCTCGGATGACGATCTCCGGGGCCGGTTGGCTCACCGCCCCGATGCTTTCTCCGAGCGCCAGAACACCTAGAGCCGAGACGGCCTCTCTGCGGTTCAAGACCTGTCGCCCTCCACGCCCAGAGCGCGCCATGCGACCTCGGCGATCGCTGCATCCTGGGCGCCGACACCGGTAAGGTCGCAGATGATGAGCTCGTCCCCCTCGCGACCCGGCCGCCTCCCGATAACGATGTCGCCGAGCTCCGCATAGACGTCGTCCTCGCTCATGAGCTTCGCGTCGAGCGCGTGATGGAGCTCTCCGAGCCCGGCGCATTGAGACAAACGATCCACGACGAGCTTGTCGGCGTTCGCGACGAGTCGAGCGTCGAGCTCTTGCTTCGAGGGTCCATCGGAGCCTACGGCTAGGACCGTCGCGCCTGATGAGATATCGTCGACCTCCACCAAAGGCTTCTTGGCCGTGGTGACGGTGAGCACCAGCGACGCGTCCCGTACCGCCTCGCGAGCGCTTCCGGCAGGGGAGAATGAAATCCCCAGAGACTCGCTCATCTCATCGCAATAGCGTTTGGTCCGCTCCGGATGGGGACTCCAGGCCGAGACCTGTCGTAGGGGCCGCACCCGAGAGATAGCTCGAAGCTGGTAGCGCGCTTGGGCACCGGTGCCGAGCACCGCCATCTTCTCGATCGGGTCCGGTGCGAGAAGTCGGGCCGCGAGAGCGCCCGCGGCGGCGGTACGCAGCTCGGTGAGATAGGCATTGTCGTGAAACACCGCGAGCGGAGAGCCATCCGTTTGGTCGCACACGAGGACGAGTCCGGAGCTGACCGGCAGCCCTTTTTCAGGGTTGCGGTAGAAGCCTGAAGCGAGCTTGACCGCGAACAGCGGCGCGCCTCGGATGGCCGCGCCTTTCACGTGGACCTCGCCACTCGCCTCCGGGAAGTCGAAGCCCATCGGCGGCGGTTGCTCGACCCGATCTTCCGCGAGGGCTCTAAACGCGTGCTCGGCCGCATCGAGGGCCATCGATTCGTCGACGACGTCGCGTAGCTCTTGCTCGGTGACGAGTCTCATGGCTCGAAGCGCTCCACTCGGATGCGAGTAATCCCCTCCCGGCGAATGTTGTCACAAGCCTCGGCGAAGCCGTCGAGGTTGTCGATGATACGTGCGAAGAAGTTTACCGCGACGGGGCCGGTCGGCATGGTCGGACGAGACCCCCGCCCGTAGAAGAAGGCGAGCTCGGAGAGTTCGTCCGGCCATTCGATGATCGTGCCGCCGGCAACGGTGTAGTAGCCGATATCACCGGCTTCGGTTTGGCTCATTTGATTCTCCAGTGGGATCCGTAGGGACGGATCGATCTTCAAGTAAGTCTCCGGTCCAGACCAAATACCGTGGTTGAGATCGCCTTCGAAGGGGAGAGCGTTCCATACCGCCTTCGACGTGACGGGTGCGTCGGCCTCCAGGAGAGACGCGACCGCGGTGACGTTCTTGTCGGGTAGAACTAAGCGCATGCGTTTCATTATGAGCGGGGGGAAAATAACACGATCCAGCGCACAGAGTCACGGCCAAGGACGGCGTACAGTGCTCCTGTCGTCACGAGCAACAAGGTGCCGGCGATGCAGGATGCCGGTAAAAAGGGTTCGGTCGCCCGCTCGAGACGACATTGCTTGCGGGGGGCGCGAAATGGGGAGCGACGTAGTAGCGCGGCTTGCAAGCTTGGGGGTGTGGCGGATCGACCACGGTCATCCGCCGCACCTCTCCTAAATCACGCCTCACGCCTTGCGACCAAGGCCCTACGCTTAGCTCTCCATTTGTTTCAGCCGGAGCTGCATCTGATCCAGGCGCTCGGTGGCTTTCGTCAGCTCAGCCTCCTTGGCATGGAGGGTTGCGCGAAGCCGCGAGACTTCGACGTCGAGCTCGTGGACCGAGGCTGAAAAGGCGGCGAACTCTTCGCGAGCTTTGTGGATGGCTTCTGCCTTGTCGGCCTCACGCTCGAGAGCTGGGTCCGGCGTGACGTCCGCTGATTCCGGCGCAGCCTCGGATGAGGCTGCCGCCCGCGGCTCCGGCGGCTTGGGTACCAACCCGGCGAAAGCGCCGAAACCCGGCGGGTCGATATCGGCGGTTAGCCGACCCGCGACCGGCTCAGGATTGGCGCTCCCATAGCTCGAGATTGCATCGAGGGTCGTTGCGATGCGCCCGAGAAGAACGGGCGTCGCATTCTGCCCGTCCTCCTCCAAGATCCTCCGCGCTGAACGGAGGGCATTGTCGAGCTTTTGCTTGCGTTCAGTGTCCGCCGCGTCTGCCGCTGCCGCTCCGTCGTTCGTCAGAGCTGCTCGATAGCCGTCGCCGCTCACGATGAGCGCGTCGAAAACCTCGCGCTCCTTCCAGAATATTTGATTTACCGCCCAGGCCGATGCGCTGGGCTTCGTGAGGGCTTTGATGCTTTTCGACCCTTCCGCGTCGCCCGCCTTCTTCCTCTCCGCCGCGAGCGCGTTTCGCTCCTTTACGAAGTCTTTCAGGGGGACCTGGTAGAGCTGATCGAGCTCCGCGTTCATGAATTAGCGGGAAATGTCGAACTTGAACAGACGATCTTGGTCCCGCAGGTAGAGCTTGCCGTCCGAGACCACTGGATGCGACCAGCTCGGTCGCCTCGATCGTTGCGGCAGCTCGAAGCGGCCCTTCTCCCGATAGCCCGCGGGGGAAACCTCTGCCAGCCCCGCGATGCCGTTCTCGCTCAGTAAGTAGAGGTGGCCGTCTGCGTAGACGAGGGAGCCTTTGCCGACACTCCGATCTTTCCACCGGACCTCGCCGGTGCGAAAGTCGAGCGCGGTCAGGATGCCGCCGTTGAACCCGTACAAAGTCTCGTCGACGAGCACGGAGGAGCTATGGTGATTCTTCATGTTTCTCGTGAAATAGACTTCACGAGCGCTCATGCCGGAAGCGTCGCCTTCGATCTGAAGCAGCGCGCAGCCGGTGCCATAGTCGGAAGACACGAAAACGAAATTGCCCGACACGATCGGCGTCGCGACGTTGGCGGTCCGATTCGACTCGCGCCGGTAGTGCCAGAGCAAGTTGCCGTTTTTCACGTCGATGCCGAGCACGCGCTCGCCGGTGAAAAACACCGCTTGTCGGACGCCCGCGAGGGTCGCGACCACCGCGGAGGAGTAGCCGGC
>JAJCXL010000545.1 GCA_029263435.1 Acidobacteriota bacterium
GCTGAATTATATCGCCACGCTTCGAGCGATGTCAAGGAAGGTGTCGGATTAAGTCTTGATGCTACAGACTTTTACGGCACCCTATCGGCGACGACGGGTACTCGTGCTAGTGTCACTCACGTTTCTCATGTCCAAGCCGACGCTTCAGGCCCTCGCGGGCTTGGCTTTGCTCACGATCGTCTTCACTTTTCCCTTATCTACTTCCCCGGCGAGCACCGCGCTCGATCTGGGCCCCGATACCAGGCTGTTCCTGTGGACCCTCTCCTGGGATGTCCACGCCTTCGTGCACGCACCTCTTGCGATCTTCGACGCCAACATCTTTTTTCCTCAGCTCCGGACCCTCGCTTACTCGGAACATCAAATCGGCAGCGCGCTCATCGCCGCCCCGGTATTGCTCGCGACGGGCGATCCGCTGCTCGCGATGAACCTCACCTTGCTGTTGTCGTGCTTGCTCTCCGGCTTGGGTGCGTTCGTGCTCGCGCGGGAGCTGGGGCTCGGACTGGCCGGTGCGTGGTTTTGTGCGATCGTGTTCGCCTTCGCTCCTCCACGTCTACTGCGCCTCGGCCAGCTCCACCTCGCGACCGTGCAATGGATTCCGTTTTGCCTGGCGCTCGTTCACCGATTTGCACGAGGCGGCACGACGCGCCACGCCGTGGGAGCGGCTCTGCTCTTCACGCTTCAAGCGTGGTCCGGGGGTCAGAGCGGCTTGTTCCTCGCCCTGTCGGTCGCCTCTCTTCTTCTCTACTCTCTCGTGAGCGCGAGCTTCCGGCCGACGAGCTCCTGGTGGCGCGACGCTTTGCTCGCGGCTGGCATCGTGGCCGGCTTGAACGCGCCGATGGCGCTTCCTTATTTTCAAGTCCGCTCCGAGCTCGGCCTCTCGCGCAGTCTCGCAGAAGCACAGGTGTGGTCACCGAATGCGGAGAGCTTCGCGGCGTCGCCCAGCCACGCCCACCGATGGCTACGTCGGACGCTCGGCTGGGAGGATCGGGTCGAGCGTCACGCCATGGCGTTCTTGTTTCCCGGCATGATCCCCATCGTGATGGGGCTGCTCGCGCTGTTCAAACGGAAGCGGGCGCCGGTCGCGAGAGCGAGACCATGGACCCGGTGGCTCGACGCCACCGCTCTCGGCTTCGTCGCGCTCGCCGCTCTCATCGAAGCCGCCGGCGGCGTCCGCTTCGGTGCGCTCAGCGCCAGCGGAGGCGGACGAGCGCTCGTGCTCGCGCTCGTCGTCGTCGGTATCCGCCTCGCTGTCGACCGGAAGACGCGCTTCGCCGACGGCTTGCGTGGCAGCTACGCGTCTTGGGCAAGCGCGCGGATGGGGATTCCGGCGGGGTTTTATGTTTGGCTGCTCCTTTTGTCGCTCTGGGCCTCGCTCGGGCCGTCCTTCGGCCTCTACGAAGCGCTCTACCACGTGCTTCCCGGGTTCGACTTCATCCGGGTTCCCTCGCGGCTGACCCTCCTCAGCGTGCTCGCCCTCGCCGTGCTGGGAGGGTACGGAGTCGAAAGATGGGCCGCGCGGAGCCGTCTGATGGCAGTGGGTCTTTGCGCGATGACGCTCGTCGAGCTCGCCGCCTTCCCGCTCGACGCACACGCTTATATGCTCCGCCCGTCTCCGATGGATGAGTGGCTCTCGGCCCGTGACGACGACGGCGCGGTCGCGGTGTTTCCCATCCCGGATCCCTTCGACGAGATCGCCTCGGCTCGAAGCCACTCCGCCTACATGTTGAGCTCCATCGTGCATTTCCGGCCGCTGGTCAATGGCTATAGCGGCTTCACGCCGAAGGAGCACGAAAACCTGTTTCGAGAGCTCTCTACGTTTCCGGACGCGGTGGGCGTCTCCCGGCTTCGCGCCATGGGCGTGCGATACGCGGTGTTTCACCGGGCGGGATTCAGCGACGAGTGGTGGGAGGCGCTGGCGTCACGGTGCGAAGCCCTCTCGCTCTCACTGATGGCGTCATTCGACGAAGGCCGCGTCTATGCGATCGATCGTCAGTGAGCCGATCCGTTTAGACCCGAGGTCAGCGTGGCTCGCTCGGTTACTTCTTGGGCTGATCGTGGATGGTAAGAAGCTTCGTGATCTCGAAGCTTTTCGTTCCACCGGGGGTCTGAACGTCCACCTCATCGCCTTCTTCTTTACCCATGAGGGCACGGCCGATCGGTGACGTCGTGGAAATGTGCCCCTTCGAGACATCCACGTCTTCGCTCATCACGAGCTTGTAGACGATCGTTTCCTCTTTCGCGAAGTCGTAGACCGTGACTTCGGATCCATAAGACACTTTCCCTTCCGGAATCTTGTCGAAGCTGACCATGGAGAGCTCCGCGAGACGCTTCTTGAGCTGGCCGAGACGCGCGTTCACGAAACCCTGCCGCTCTTTGGCGGCATCATAATCGGCGTTTTCGGAAAGGTCACCGTGCTCTCGCGCGACCTTGAGTGCCCTGGGAAGCTCCACGTGAAGCTCTTCCTCGAGCACCTTGATCTCCGCTTTGAGTTTGTTGACGATATCCTGTGTCATGGCTTTTTGGAATGATAGCGACGCGCCTGCGCTTGTGCAAGACATCTAATGAAAGAGATCACGAGCCACGAGAACGCTCTCGTCAAATCGCTGCGCAAGCTCGCGCGCGCTCGCAAACGTCAATCCGAGTTTCTCATCGAGGGCCGGCGGCTGGTCAAGGACGCGATCGAAGCCGGGCTCGAGGTGACATCCATCATCGTTTCGAGCGACCGGGCAGACACTCCTTTCGACGGCCGCGCGAGTCGAGTGCCGCAAGCAAAACTCCCCGCATCCTTGTTTCGAACGCTGAGCTCGCTCGAGACCTCCGACGGCGTCATGGCGGTCGCCGTGCGACCGCGCCCTGAGGTGGTTCCAAAACGAGGCGTCCTCGCCGTTGCGCTCGGGGTCCAAGACCCACGCAACCTCGGCGCGATCGCCCGGGTGAGCGAGGCCACCGGCGCAGCCGGTCTCGTCGTCCTGAAAGGCAGCGTCGACCCGTTCTCCCCTAAAGTCGTCCGGGGCTCGATGGGAAGTGTGTTTCGCTTGCCAGTGTTCGAGCTCGACACGCTCGATCGGTTGCTAGGCTTTCGTCTCGTCGCGCTCGTCCCTGCCGGGGGAACCGACTACCGTCGATTCGACTGGACGCCGCCGGTCGCGGTGCTGTTCGGCTCCGAAGGCAAGGGACTCGGCGACGCCCCGCTGAGCGCCTCGAGCGCAACCGTCACGATCCCGATGCAAGGACGGGTGGACTCTCTCAACGTAGCGACCGCCGCGGCGGTGGTCTTGTACGAAGCCCACCGCGACCAAGCCCCCCGCCGCGAAGATTGAGCCTTTGGCCCCGCCGCGAAGCTACCGAGCCTGATATTCCTGATAAGCCTGATATTCTCGTAGGCGATGGGTCAAGGCGAGCTGTTCTCAGGAGCCGGCGCGGCCGCGCCTCTGGCCGAGAGGATGCGACCCCGAGATCTCGACGAGGTCATCGGCCAGCAAGAAGTCATCGGCCCCGGCACTCCGCTGGCGGCATCCATCGAGAACGATGTCGTGGGCTCGATGATCTTGTGGGGCCCCCCCGGCTCGGGGAAGACCACTCTCGCCCGGATCATCGCCGAGAGAACCCAGGCACACTTCGTACCGTTCAGCGCGGTCATGTCGGGGATCAAAGAGATCAAGACCGTGATGCAGGAAGCCGAGTCCGAACGGCGCATCCGTGGGCGTCGCACGCTCTTGTTCGTCGACGAGATCCATCGATTCAACAAAGCCCAACAAGACGCGTTCTTGCCGCACGTCGAGTCCGGAAACGTCATTCTCGTCGGGGCCACGACTGAGAACCCCTCATTCGAGATCAACGCTGCGCTTCTGTCCCGAGTGCGCGTGGTCATCTTGCGGCAGCTCCTGCCGGAAGAGCTCGTCGAGCTGATGACGCGTGCCCTCACCGACGAGAGCCGCGGCCTCTCCAACCGGCTGCGAGTCTCCGAAGAAGCGCTGACTTGGCTCGCGCGCCAGGCCAACGGCGACGCACGGTTCGTGCTCAACGTGCTCGAGTCGGTTCAGGCCCTGAAAAAAACGGAAGATCAGATCTTGGGTATCTCGGAGCTCGAGCAGGTGCTCCAAAGAAAAGCGATCCTCTACGACAAGAGCGGCGAAGAGCACTTCAACGTCATTTCCGCGCTCCATAAGTCCATTCGGAACTCCGACGTCGACGCGAGCCTCTACTGGCTCGCGCGCATGCTCGAAGCGGGCGAAGATCCTCTCTACGTGGCACGGAGACTGGTGCGCTTTGCCTCGGAAGATATCGGGCTCGCGGAGCCCACCGCTCTTTCTCAAGCGATGGCCGCGAAAGAGGCGTTTCACTTTCTCGGAATCCCCGAGGGGAAGCTCGCGCTCGCCCAAGCGGTCGTTTACCTGGCAGCCGCGCCCAAATCCAACGCGATCTATCGGGCCTACGCCAACGCGGCGAAAGACGCCCTCGAAGACGTGACCGAGCCTGTCCCCCTTCATCTGCGAAACGCCGTCACGACGCACATGAAAACGTGGGGCTACGGCAAGGACTACGAATACGCCCACGATCGGGACGAGGCGATGACGGGCATGGACTGCCTGCCGGAGAACCTTCGCGGCCGACGCTACTACGAGCCGACGAAAGAGGGTTTCGAGCAGCGGTTGGGCGAGCGATTGAACGCCATCACGCAGACCAAAGCACGCTTGAGAAAGTTGAGAAACGAGAAGCAGTAGCGTATCTTCGCTACCGCAAACCAAGGATCCGGAGGTACGAGTCATGCGACACCGAAACGCCCGAGCTATTGGGATCGCCGTCGTCGTGACGGGGTTGGCGCTCGCGCTATCCATGTCGGCGAACGCTCAGGGGCTCTTGAAAGTCGGAGACGAAGCGCCGGCATTTCCGAACCCTTTACCGTCATCGGCGGGCGAAAAGCCCGGCGAAGTACAACTCTCACTCAAAGACGTGATCGGCAAGAAGAACATCGTCCTCGCGTTTTATGTGGCCGACTGGACCGGTGGATGAACGCTTCAATTCTCGTCCTATAAGGACGACATCCAGAAGTTTCTGGATGCAGACACGCAAGTCTTCGGCATCAGCGTCGATACCCCGTACTCACAATGGAACTGGCTCGAAAGCGTCGGCAAGCAGACCGAAGGGATGACGGTCGACGAGAAAGCGGACGGCATGAAGGGGCTCGTCCTGCTGTCGGATAGAAACGCCGAAGTCATCAAGGCCTACGGGGTCAAGCCCCTCGAGATCGGCGGCCACACTTACGCGAGCCGATCGACCTTCGTCATCGACAAAAAGGGCATCCTCCGCTACGTCAACTACGACTACAAAGTGCGGGAGGACTACGAGCCCCTCATCGAGGCGTTATCGGGCCTCGAATGACCGACCGCTCCGAGATTCACCTTCTGAAGCTCGAATCGAAAAGCGCGAATGCCATCGATGAGAGCGTGCTCGAGGCCATCGGAAGCGGGATGCAGCGCGCTCTCGCGGAGAATAAATCCGCCGTCGTCCTGACGGGCTACGACAAATTTTTCTCGGCCGGGCTCAACTTGAAGTCCCTGCCTTCGGATAGAGCAGGCATGGCCTCGTTCATCGACCGCTTCGAAGAGGTGATGATCGAGCTCCTGCGCTTCCCGCTGCCGATCGTGGCGGCGGTCAACGGCCACGCCATCGCCGGCGGGTGCGTGCTCGCCTGCGCGACCGACTATCGACTCGGTGCCACCGGGAAGTACAAGCTCGGGGTCTCCGAGGTCAGCCTCGGACTCGTTTTTCCCGCGACCGCCTTCGAGGTCATGCGCTCGACGCTCGCTCCGGAGGTAGTCACCGACGTGCTCTTGGGCGGAAAGCTTCTCGGGCCGGAGGAAGCGCAAAGCGCCGGTATTCTCCATCGCGTGGTCGCCGCGGACGCTCTGTTGGAAGAGGCGTTCGCCAAAGCGGCGTTCCTCGCCGACGCCCCCAACAACGCTTTCCATCACACGAAGCTCTCGTTACGCGCTCCTCTCTTCGAGCGCGTCGAGCAGACCCGGCAACAGTGCCGGAAGGGGTTTCTCGATTCATGGTTCTCCGAAGAGGTCGCGAAAAAACGACGCGCCATGCTCGATTGAGCCGGGCCTTGTGGCTGGCGCTCTTATGGCCGGCCTGTAACGCCGCCCCGCCTCCAGTCGATTTGCTGTTGTTCAACGGCAACGTCATCACCCTCGACGGGTCGACGCCCACGGCCGAAGCGCTGGCAGTGGACGGAGATCGCATCATCGCGGTCGGGACCGATGAGGAGATGGAAAGCCTCCAGGCCGACCTCCGCATCGATCTCGACGGCCGCACCGTCGTGCCGGGGCTTTCGGACAATCATTACCACAGTATCGGTGGCGGCCCAGGCGTCGATCTCTCCCGAGCGCGGACCCTCCAAGAAGTCATCGACCGGATCGCGGAGCGCGCGATGAATACGCCCGAGGGAGAGGTCATCGTGACCAATAGTGATTGGCACGAAGGCCAGCTCGCGGAGTCACGCCTTCCCTATCGAGACGACCTCGATGAGGCCACGACGGCCCACCCGGTGGTCGTCGTCCGAGGAGGGCACGAGTACATTCTCAACACGTTCGCTCTCGAAAAATGGGGCGTCACCGACGCCACCGAGTCGCCTCCCGGCGGGAGCATCGGGCGCTATACCCACGGAAGACTGAACGGAGAGCTCGTCGACACCGCGAAACGTTTCGTCAAGCTGCCAGAATCGCCCCCGGTGGACGATCCGGACCGTCGCCTCATCGAGGAGTTCGCGGCTTTGAACCGAGTGGGCCTCACCAGTATTCGCTATGGGGCGGCCACGGGCGATCTCTACCGTCGCTTGCAGAAGCTACGGGATCGGGGCGAGCTCACGCTTCGGGTCAGCGCGTTGTTGCGGCTGCCCAGGGAGACCACGGCGGACACTCTGGAGCCCGCGCTCGAGGAGTGGAATATCGACCCCGACGACGGCGACGCTTGGCTGTCGGTGGCGGGGATCAAGCTCGGCGTCGACGGCGGGTTCGAGGGCGGCCTCATGAGAGAGCCCTACGAAGAACCTTACGGACGTGACCAGACATTCTTCGGCCTCCAGACGATGCCGACGGATAGCTACATCGATCTCGTGCGAGCCATCCATCGCCATGGCTGGCGGGTCGGCACTCACGCCGTCGGCGATCGCGCCATCGACCTGGTGCTCGACGCCTATGAACGAGCCGATGCGGATGAGAGCATCGCGGACGAAAGATGGGCGATCGAGCACGGCTTCATTCCGCGCGACGACCACTTCGACCGTATCCGGAAGCTGGGAGTCCACGTCACCGCCCAGCACCATCTCTATCTAGCGGCGCCGTCGCTCGTGAACTATTGGGGTACGAGCCGAGCGTCGCGTGTCACGCCTCTCAAAGACTATCTCGACGCGGGGATTCCGACGAGCCTAGGCACCGACTCCCCCGTGGTCCCGTATCCGCCTTTGTGGGTGCTCTATCACTTCATCACCCGGGACACGCTGAGCGGCGGCGTCATGGGAGCGGATCAAAGAGTCTCCCGGGAAGATGCGCTCCGCGCCATGACCCTCGGAGGGGCTGCGCTTACGTTCGAAGAAACCGTCAAGGGCTCCCTCAGCGAAGGCATGCTCGCCGACTTCGTCGTGCTAGAAGACGACCTGATGACGTGTGAGCCCGAGCGCATTCGCGACACGGAGGTCCTCATGACCGTGGTCGGCGGCAAGATCGTTTTCCAAGCCGAGCGCGACCCGAGCAGTCCGTAGTGAGCTCTCTACACCTGGTCAGTCCATGAAATTTGCCTGAACCGCGTTCTGACGAAAATCTTCCGCATCCATCCTGACGTCTCTGCACATTTCGTAGAGCCTGGAGCGCGCGCGCACCGTGACCCGATCCGTCAGCGTGTCTTCACGCGGCCGTTTGACGCCGGAGCTCGGCGGCGCTGACGCACTCACGCCGTCTCCGAAGTTGGTGGTGATGATGGTCAGCTTGTTCTCGTTATATCGGTGATTCAGAATATAGAAGAACGTGTCCTGTACCCACAACGTCGGATTCTCCCCTCCGAGGTCATCGAGGATGAGAGGCTCGGCATCGAGCACCGGCTTCAAGAGCTCCATCTCGGTCTCTGCGGTGTCCGGGTGGTAGGAGCCTTTGATGGCGCGCAGGAGCGCGCGGTAATCGCAAAACAGCGCCGGCGCGTCCACTTCATTCTCCAAGAGAATGCGCCGCACGATGGCGACGGCCAAGTGGGTCTTCCCGACGCCCGGCGGCCCGCTGAATAGCAGACCCGCATCAGGCGTGGGAAAGTCGTCCGCCCATCGCTCCGAGAGCTTGCGAGCTTTCTCGAGGCTGCGATTCGAAAGCGTCGCAAACTCTTTCCCGTCGCTCCGAGAGTCGAAAGCACACTCCAGGTAGCGACTGGGAACGCCGCACTGGGCCAAGACCGAGCCCTTTCGGCCGGACTCCCAGCACCCGCACCGTTTGACGGCTTCCACGCCCTCGCGGTCAGCGCGGATCCAGCCCGTGCCATCGCACTCGGAACAGGGAGTCCCCGGGTCGTTGTTCAAGGATCCTTCTTGACGAGATCTTTCGGAGGCAGTCGGACGAGCGCATGCTCGACGCGATCCTTCCACCCGTCCTCTTGCTTGCTCATCTCACGCTGCACGTAGTCGATGAACTCACCGATCTCGCGCTGCATCTTTTCCATCTTCTGCCGCATGTTGAGGATGATCTCGACACCGGCGAGGTTGACTCCTAGATCTCTGGTCAGGTTCAAGATCGTCTCGAGCTGTCTCAAGTCCTCCTCCGCGTAGAGCCGAGTATTGCCCTCGGTGCGTGATGGGCAAAGCAACCCCTCTCGCTCGTACAACCGCAAGGTCTGCGGGTGGATACCGTAGGTTTCAGCCACCGCGCTAATCATATAGAAGCCCTTGCCTTTGCCGCGGTTGCGGGGTCCGTCCGGATCGGGAACCGGTCCTTTTTTCATGGCTTCGACTCCACTTCGTCCTCACGGCTGTGCATCGGTAATCGTGACTCCATCGGATGGATCTGGTCGAGCTCGGTCAACAGCTCGCGTGACCTTTCATCGTAGATTTTCGGGGTGACCACTTTGATCCGCACGTAGAGATCCCCTCTGCCGCTCGCGCTGCGTCGTGAGGGCGCGCCCCGTCCGGAGAGCCTCAGCTTCTGCCCCGATTGCACTCCGGCCGGCACCCGCAGGGTCACTTCCCCATCGAGCGTCGGGACTTTTATCTTCGCGCCGAGTGCCGCCTCGCGAAACGTGATCGGCATGGCGCAGTGGAGATTCTCTCCTTCGCGGGAGAACAACGGGTGCGGCTCGACGCGAACGTGTACGTAGAGGTCGCCCGATCCCGCCGAGCCCCGACCATGGTTTCCCATCCCCGGAAGAGACAGTCGATCACCGTCAGCGACGCCTTTGGGAATCTCGATCGAGACATCCTCCGAGGCAGACATGCGTCCTGCGCCCGAACAGACCCCGCAGCGCTCACGGGTGACCGTCCCCGACCCACCGCACGGTCCGCAAGGGCGAGTAAAGAGCATGAAACCGCGGGCTTGAGTGGCCCGCCCTCGACCTTTGCAAAACGGGCAGGCGCGGGCCTCGGTCACCGGTACCTCGCCCCATCCGTCACATGCTTCGCACGAAACGAGTCGGCTCACGGTGAACGTTCGGATCGCGCCTTTCATCGAGGCCTCGAACGAGAGACTGAGTCGATGATGCACATCCTCTCCCGCTCTCGGGCCACCCTCCGAGGGAGCGCGACGAGGCCGAAAGAGATCCGGAAAAATGTCGACCTCGCGAGCTCCGGAAAGCGTGAAGTCGAATCCCTCGAACCCGTAGCGTGACGGCTCCGGACGGGGCTCGGATTCGGTCGCGACCCCGACCATGTCATAGCGCTCGCGCCGAGCCGGATCCATCAGGACTTCGAACGCCTCCTCAATCCGTTGGTAGCGGAGAGCCGCGACGTTGTCGCCCGGATTGATATCCGGGTGAAACTTTCGAGCCAACTTCTGAAAGGCGCGGCGGATCTCGGCCTTTTTGGCGGATGGCTTCACTCCAAGTAGGACGTAGTAGTCGCCGCGAGCCATGGCCTAGCTCTTCCCCTCGGAATCGACGATCTCGGCATCGATCACGTCGTCGTCCCCGCTGCCCGTCGCCGAGCGCGGCCCCTCGCCCGCGCGCTCCTCGTCGCCCTGTTTGTACATGAACTCCGCGAGGCGGTAGCTCGCTTTTTGTAGCACCTCGCGCGCGTTTCGGACGGCCTGGATATCGGACTCTTTGAGGGCGCTCTTCGCGCCGGCGAGCGCTGCCTCGATCTGGGTCGCGTCATCGTCAGGAATCTTGTCGCGATGCTCGCTCAGGAGCTTGTCGGTCTGGTAAACGAGATTGTCGGTCTCGTTCTTCTCTTCGATCTCTTCGCGGCGCTTCTTGTCCTCTTCGAGGTTGAGCTCGGCCGCTTTCTTCATTTGATCGATCTCTTGGTCACCCAATCCGCTGGAGCCCTTGATCGTAATCGCCGTCTGTTTGCCCGTCGCCATGTCCTTCGCGGAGACGTTGAGGATTCCGTTGGCATCGATATCGAACGTCACCTCGATTTGAGGCACGCCTCGCGGAGCCGGAGGCACACCGACGAGGTGGAATCGTCCCAAGGTCCGGTTGTCTCCCGCGAGACTGCGCTCGCCCTGGAGCACGTGCACTTCGACTTGGGTTTGATTGTCGGTTGCCGTCGAGAACACCTCGCTCTTCCGGTGAGGGACGGTCGTGTTGCGCTCGATCAGCTTCGTGAACAAGTTCCCCAGCGTCTCGATGCCAAGCGACAGAGGGGTGACATCCAAAAGCAGGAGATCTTTGACCTCGCCTCCGAGAACTCCCGCTTGCACCGCCGCGCCCAACGCAACGACCTCATCGGGGTTCACACCACGATGAGGCTCTTTGCCGAACAGCTCCTTGACGATCTCCTGGACCTTGGGAAGCCGGGTCGAGCCGCCGACCAAGACCACCTCGTCGATCTCTTTCGCGCTCAAGCCCGCGTCTTTGATCGCTTGCTTACAGGGTGCGACGGTGCGCTGCAAGAGATCGTCGATGAGCTGCTCGAGCTTGGCACGGGTGAGTTTTTCAGAAAGGTGCTTGGGTCCGGTGGAATCCGCGGTGATGAACGGTAGGTTGATCTCGGTCTCCATGGTCGAGGAGAGCTCGATCTTCGCTTTCTCGGCCGCTTCTTTGAGCCGCTGAAGCGCCATGCGATCCTGAGACAGGTCAATGCCCGAAGAGGCGGAGAACTGCTCGATCAACCAATCGATGACGCGTTGGTCGATGTTGTCTCCGCCGAGATGGGTATCCCCGTTGGTCGACTTCACTTCGACGACGCCCTCACCGACCTCGAGGATCGAGATGTCGAACGTGCCGCCTCCGAAATCGAATACGGCGATCTTCTCGTTGGTCTTCTTGTCGAGACCATAGGCGAGCGCCGCCGCGGTCGGCTCGTTGACCAGCCGCATCACTTCGAGGCCGGCAATCTCGCCCGCATCTTTCGTCGCTTGGCGCTGGCTGTCGTTGAAATAGGCGGGGACGGTAATCACCGCCCTTTCCACTTTCTCCCCGATATAGTCTTCGGCGGCCTGCTTCAGCTTCTGAAGCACCATGGCCGAGATCTCCGGCGGCGACTGATGGCGACCTTTGATGTCGACGCGAGCATCTCCGTTCTCGGCTTTGACGACCTTGTATGGGACCATCTTCATTTCTTCGGAGACTTCATCGAACCGACGGCCCATGAATCGCTTGATGGAGAAAATCGTATTCTCAGGATTGGTGATGGCTTGTCGTTTGGCCACCTGCCCCACGAGACGCTCATTGCCTTTCGCGAACGCGACGACCGACGGCGTCGTCCGGCCGCCTTCCGGATTCGTGATGACAGTGGGGCTGCCACCTTCCATCACGGCAACGACGGAGTTCGTCGTTCCCAGGTCGATCCCGATGATCTTGCTCATCGTTACTCCTCAAAAATGGCTCGTGCTCAACGCGGGCCTTCGCGACCTCGGCGTTTTTTATGACAATAACTATGTCAAACGAGAGGATACGATATGAGTGAATATCTGTCAATTTTTACCATGTACCGGAACGGGTACGCTTTGTCCGGAAAGGGTGACTCCCACAGATGTTCAACGGTCGAAGGAAACTCCGTGCAACCACATTGAATTCATAGACTTCGGGCAGTTGCCGCGGTGTCTCTCGCCGTGGTATACAATTTGCAAATAACCCTTAAGGAAGAAGGATTGGGGGCGTGTCGGGCGCCTCTTCCTACATTCTGGAGGGTCGGGGATGACACGGATGAAATCTCAACGAACATTGCGAGTCCTGCTGTCTTGCTTGCTCTCGACCGCGGTCGCCCACGCTCAGGACGATTTCGAGGGTGCCTACGTCTATCGCGTTGACGGAGATTTACAGATCCAGCGCGCCACCGACCCCGCGCCTGAGCCCGGGGAGATCAACATGCCGATCCTCGCCGGCGATCGCGTTTGGACCGGCGTTGAGACCCTCGCCGAGATCCGGTTCGCGAGCACTACGGTCATTAGCCTCGGTGCGGAAACGAAAATCGACTTCATGTCCTTGGGCGCGGAGCCGACCCTGCGCCTGTGGAGCGGCAGCGTGGTGGTCGTGCCGGCGGTAGGTGCTATCGGAATTCGCATCGACACCCCCTCCGGCAGCTTCTACCCGCAATCCTCTGGAGAGTTTCGACTCGACGTGATCGATGGCGAGCAAACGGAGCTCACCGTGACGGACGGCGTCGCGGAGCTCGCCTCCGAGCATGGATCCGTTCTCGTGCACGCCGGCGAGCGCAGCGTCGTCGCGTCGGGCACCGCGCCGGAATCTCCGGTGGCCTTCGACACCCGCGCTGAAGACAGCTTGGACACCTACCCCCGAGCTCGCACCCGGGCTGCACCGCTCGCAGCCGCCGCTCCGGTGGAAGACGTTCCCGAGGAAGTCCATCACTACGTCGAAGAGCTGAGCGAGCACGGCACTTGGCGGGCCAGCGACGAGTACGGGTCCGTCTGGTACCCCAGCGTCGCTTCGAGCTGGGCT
>JAJCXL010000546.1 GCA_029263435.1 Acidobacteriota bacterium
CGATTTCGACCCGGCGATGAGGTCTTTGGCGAAACGATAGGGACCCATCAATGGACCAACGGCGGTGCCTATGCCGAGCTCGTGGCGGTACGCCCGGAATGGCTAGCGCTGAAGCCTTCGAACGTCCGGTTCGAACAAGCCGCTTCGGTTCCATCTTCCGGATTCATCGCTCTGCAGAACCTCCGCGGGACGAGCGCATGGCTGGCCGGAAAGAAGGTGCTGATCAACGGGGCGGGAGGCGGCGTAGGCTCGATAGCGCTTCAAGTCGTTAAGAGTTGTGGCGCGCTTGTCACGGCCGTCGACACCACGAGCAAGCTCGACATGCTCCGCTCGTTCGGCGCGGATGAGGTCATCGACTACACTCGCGAGGACTTTACTCGCATGGACGAACGCTACCATTTCATCTTCGATGTGCCGGGCACCCGAGCGTTCTCAGCGTGCCGGCGAGCGCTCGAGCCGGACGGAAGGTATGTGCCCATCGGGCATGAAGGGTTTGGAGGAACGGGCTATCGAATGTTCGGACTGATTCCTCATTTTCTAAGCCTGATGTTTCTCTCGCGGGTCGCGAAGGTGAAGCAGCTACGCGGCTCGGGCGTTCCACTCCCCACGCGAGAAGACACGATGGCCGAGTTGAGAGACCTGCTCGAAGCGGGCAAGCTCACCCCGCGCATCGACAGCACCTACCCCCTGAGTGAAGTTCGTGAAGCGTTCCGCCACATGATCGAAGATGAGACCCTGGGGAAAGTAATCTTGACCCCCTATGGAGGATAAGATGCGAGAGCCCACCTTGGCTGATCTTCATACCATCGCCGAACAGTACGGCCTGCGACTATCGAAAGAAGATCTCGAAGGACACCGCGAATGGGTCGGTGTGCTATTGCAGGGCTTCGCGGCCATCGACGCGCAGCCAGAGAACTTGCCCGAAGTGCGATACCCGCGGCGCAGTAGCGCGAGCGTTCGCAGTGACGATAATCCGCTCGGCGCTTGGTGGGTCAAGACCCAGATCGACAATGCCGCTTCCGGCAAGCTCGCGGGTCGAACGGTCGTCATCAAAGACAATGTGTTCATCGCGGGAGTTCCGCTGATGAACGGGGCACAGCTACTCGAAGACTACGTCCCCCCCGTTGACGCCACTATCGTCACTCGAATCCTCGACGCCGGTGGAGAGATAGTAGGGAAGTCGGTTTGCGAGGCCTATTGCGTTTCCGGAGGGAGCCACACGAGCCAATCCGGGCCGGTCCATAATCCGCATCGAGTCGGTTATTCGGCGGGAGGATCGTCGTCCGGAAGCGGCGCGCTCGTGGGTGCCGGGGAAGTGGACATGGCGATCGGCTGCGACCAAGGAGGCTCCATCCGAATCCCGGCCTCATGGTGCGGGGTCTACGGGATGAAGCCGACGACGGGGCTGGTCCCTTATACCGGTATTCTCGGACTCGATCCGACCCTCGATCACGCGGGGCCCATGACGGCGAGCGTTTCCGACAACGCGTTGTTCCTCGAGGTCTTGGCTGGTCCAGATGGTCTCGACCCTAGACAGGTGAGCCCGCGGGTCGACGTCTATACGGACGCTCTCGGGCGGGGCGTCGACGGATTGCGAATCGGAGTCTTGTCCGAAGGCTTCGGACGTGAGGAATCCGAGCTGGAGGTCGATGGTCAGGTTCGCTCCGCGGTGGACCGACTCGCGGCCCTCGGCGCGGATGTCTCCGAAGTCTCCGTCCCGATGCACACGCTCGGGGGAGCCATCGCCTTCGGGACGGTCCAATCCATGGTCAACACTCTTCTGCTGACCGATGGTTTGGGTACGGGACGCGAGGACGTCATGGTGTCGAGCTTCGTGGAGGCTCAAAGCGCATGGCGACAGCGTGCCAACGAGCTGCCGGTTACCCTTCAGCAAATGTTGTTGCTGTCGGAGTTTCTCCGCAAGGAAAACGGCGGCTACCGGGTCTACGCGAAGGCCGTGAACTTGATCCGGCAGCTCCGTGCCGCCTATGACGACGCGCTCACGAAGGTGGATCTTCTCGTGATGCCCACCACTCCCATGAAAGCGCAGCCTTTGCCTGCGCCGGGCGCTTCGGTGAGTACGGATCTGAATGCCGCATTCATGAACCTGGGAAACACTTGTCCGTTCGACGTCAGTCACCACCCCGCGATGTCGGTTCCGTGCGGCATGGTCGACGAGCTTCCGGTTGGAATGATGCTGATTGGCCGTTTGTGGGAAGAGTCCACCATTTATCGCGCGGCACATGCGTTGGAGCAATCCGGCGACTGGACTACTTGGTAAGCGTGGGTTTTAGGGCGGTATGAGATGATTTCCGAGGGAGACTGAATGTTGGCGAGCGTATCATTGATGGGGTTCATCGCCGCGGCTCTGGTGGTCCTGGTGATCCCCGGGCCGGGGGTGTTGTACATCGTCGCGCGCAGCGTGAGCCAGGGGCAGCGCGCGGGCTTGGTCTCCGTCCTCGGGCTATCGGCCGGCGCTCTCGTGCACGTCGCTGCGGCGACGCTCGGGCTCTCGGCGATCCTGCTGACCTCCGCGACGGCGTTTAGTGTCGTCAAGACTTTGGGCGCGGCCTACTTGATCTATCTCGGCGTTCGAGCCCTGCTGAGCCGGAGTGATGTTGGCGGGATGGAAGCCATGGCCCCCCGGTCTTTGCAACGCCTCTTCACGGACGGCGTCGTCGTGAGTGTGCTCAATCCCAAAATAGCGGTGTTCTTTCTGGCCTTTCTCCCACAGTTCGTCGATGCGAGCGTGGCTCCGGTGCCGCAACAGGTTCTCTTGCTCGGACTTCTCTACGTCGGGTTGGCCCTTTTGACGGACGGCGCCTACGCGCTTTTGGCGGGTCGGCTGCGACACTGGCTTGGAAGCCGAGTGATACAAGGGCGAGCCCCACAACAGGCCAGCGGGCTGGTCTATATCGGTTTGGGTGTGAGCACCGCGTTCGCGGACCGGAGCTAGGCAGAAGCGGTCAGGTCGACGGGAAGCTTCCCGCTCGCCTCGATCTCGCCTTTCATCAACCGGATGAACGTGTCCGCATAGACGATCTGATTGCCGTAGAAACCGCCCTCGCCGTAGCCGACGACGAAGGCCATGCGCTCGGGTACGCTCTCGATGACGTAGGGGTTGCCGTAAGACATCGCGACCGCTTTGGGCTGCGCCGCGACGAGTCGTCGCAGGAGCTCTCGCTCGGGAGGCCGGAGCTGGCCGTTGTCGCGGTACACCGTGCGTTGGTTGAACAATGAAATGACGAGCGTGTCGGAGATCTCCGCAGACCGCACGGCGTGGTCGAAACGCGCCGGATCCATCCCCGGTCGCACCAAATAGGTCTCAACGATCGGAAGGGTCGTCTCGAGCTTTCGCGCGACCTCGACAGGGGCGTCGTCGTGCTCGTTCTTCTGAAAAGAAACGTGGGTGATGCTTCCGAGCGCATTGGCACGCGTAGGAAAGAAGCCGTCGTTTCGGACAACCGTGATCGAGCGCTCGGCGATCTCTTGCACGAGCTCTCGATGGTCGCGCGTTCCAACGATCGAGGGAATTCGATCGAGGTCGACGCTTCGCTCGAGATGAAGTCCGAGTCGCGCCTTCCAATAGAGGAGCTTGCCCACGGCGTCGTCGATGCGCGCCATCGCGATCTCATCCGCTTCGACCGCCGCGGCGACAGCCTCGATCATCGCGATCGCGTTGGCGGGCTTGAGAAGCGCGTCGTGTCCCGCCTGGATCGCGAGGACCCCCGCTTGCTCGGCGCCGAAGCGCTCGACGACTTTCGGGTACCAGAGATCGTCGGTGGTCAGAATGCCGGTGAAGCCGAGTCGCTCTCGGAGCCAGCCCGTGGCGAGCTGTTCTTCCACGCTCGCGGGAAACTCCGAGCCGAAGGTCGCGCTCGGAACGGCGATGTGCTCGCTCATGACGAAGGTCACGCCCGCGTCGACGGCTTTCTGAAACGCTGCCATGTCCTCATTCTCGAACTCCGGCACATCCTTTCTATTAATGAGGAACTCGGTGTCTCCGAACAGGTCCACGTCGCCTCGCCCAGGAAAGTGCTTCGCGGTCGCGAGCATGCCGTTCTCCTGATAGCCGCGGATATAGGCGCTCGCCATCCGCCCTAGGAGCTCGACGTCTTTTCCGAAAGATCGGACGCTCAATACGGGGTTGTCGGGCCGTGTTTGCACGTCGACCACCGGAGAATAAGTGACGTGAACACCGATAGCGCGGCCCTCGAGCGCTCCGGCTTTGCCGGCCCGAAAGGCGAGATCCTCGGAGCCTGCCGCCGAAAACGCCATGTTCGCGGGAAACTCCGACGCGCCGGCGAACTGTTGCCCGGGTCCGCCTTCGAAGTCCGAGGAGATGAGGAGTGGCACTTTCGACAGACTCTGGAGGCGGTTCAGCAACGACGCCGTGTCGTGAGGCGTTCCGCCGTAGACGACGAATCCGCCGACACCGTAATCGCTCACGAGCTCGCTCCAATAGGCGTAGTCCGAGGAGTCCGTGGCGGTGTAGTCGCCCCGCATCTGCTCGCAGACCATCTGGGCGACTTTCTCCCTCAGCGTCAAACCGGCGAGCGTATCGTCGGCCCAACGCTGAGCGTCGGTCTCGCCGGCGCTCAACGAGGGTTGCTCTTCCATGCAACCCGCAGCGACGGCGGCGTATCCCAGGGTCCCAACGACTCCATGGGCGAAACTTCGACGGGTCATCTTTCGCATAAGGCATTCATTCTAGATCCGTGGGCGCCTCCGCGGACAGCGTGACGACGCGTTTGCTCACTCGGCAGGACTGGCGTAAGTTTGCGGCTCGCCCGTTCCATCACCCGTCATATCCCAAGGAGAAGCCCACGTGAACGCAAGCAAGTTGAGGTGGCTCGCCGCAGCGAGCCTGGCCGCGGTTAGCGCCTCCGCGCAGTCGACCGACGAGCCCGTTTACCTCGAAGTCATCAACGATATCCGACACGAGGGATTCGTCAACTCCCAAGTGATGGCGACCGCGCGTGAGCTGACCGAAGGGATCGGCCCCCGGCTGACCGGCTCACCACAGATGAAGCGTGCCAATGAGTGGACCCGAGACCAGCTCGCGGAATGGGGTCTTTCGAACGCCCATCTGGAGCCTTGGCCGAGACGACACCCCGGGTGGTCGTTTACGCGTGCCAGCGCCCACATCGTTCGGCCGCTCCCATCGCCTCTTCTCGTGATTCCGAAAGCGTGGACCCAGGCGACGGATGGAGAGATTCGAGGGCAAGCGGTGCATCTGACTTTCGAAACGATGGAAGATCTCGAGAAGCACCGTGGACTGCTCGAGGACAAGATCGTTCTCATCAGCAAGCCGCGCCCATTCGAGGAGGTCGAAGTCGTGCACCGACGCCATTCCGACGAAGACCTCGAAGGGTTCCGTGATTTTCCGATGCCGTCCGAAGTTGACGTGGCTGCTGAGTTCCTCGCGCGTCGAATGAAGCGATTCAAGATGATGGACGCGGTCAACCAGTTCTGGATCGATGAGAAAGTATTGGCCACGGTCGAGATCAGCTCGCGAGATAACGGTGTCGTTCGCATCACCGGTTCCGCACCGATCGGCTCGGACGGTCCGACGGCCATCACGGGAGTTGGTATCGCGTCGGAGCACTACAACCGCATCCTTCGATGGCTCGATGACGGCACGGAGGTGACCCTCGCCATCGACGTCGACGCAGAGTTTCATGAGGACGACCCGAGCGCGTACACGACGGTGGCGGAGCTTCCGGGGACGGATCTCGCCGACGAGATCGTCATGATTGGTGCCCACCTCGATTCGTGGCATGGCGGGAGTGGCGCGACGGACAACGCGTCCGGAAGCTCGGTGATGATGGAGGCCATGCGTATCTTGAACGCGATCGGGGCCGAGCCGCGTCGTACCATCCGGGTGGCACTTTGGAGTGGAGAAGAGCAAGGCCTCAGGGGCTCCAGGGCTTATGTCGCCGAGCATTTTGCAGCGCGTCCGGAACCGACGGATCCTGAGCAGATGAAGCTCCCGTCGATCCTCCGGGACCCGACCGGCCCGTTGGAGCCGAAGCCGGCCCACGCGAAGTTCGCGGCCTACTTCAACATGGACAATGGCAGCGGACGCATTCGCGGGATCTGGTCTCAAGGAAACGTTGCGGTGCGTCCGATCTTCGAGGCGTGGCTCAAGCCGTTCGAAGACGTCGGTGCTACGGCTGTCGTGGGGCCGCGCTCGGTGGGCGGGACGGATCATCTCTCGTTCAACGCCGTCGGACTTCCAGGGTTTCAGTTCATCCAGGACCGACTCGACTACCAGACCCAGACGCATCACACCAATATCGATGTCTATGATCATCTGCGGCGTGAAGATCTGATGCAGGCCTCCGTCATCATCGCGTCCTTTGCCTATCATGCGGCGATGCGGGACGAGAAGTTACCGCGCAACCCGATGCCGCCGGAGCCGAAGATCCCGGAGAAGAAAGCGACGGAGAATCCATAAGCATGAACGCGGAGTCCAAGCTCGACAGTGCTGTCTTGCCCCGCGACGGTTTGGTCGTTTTCGTGAAGCGGGAATGCCCGACCTGCGTCTTGGTGGTCCCGGCCCTTGCGCAGCTCGCGGGAGAAGCCAAAGGGCTGACCATTTTCACCCAGGACGACCCGAGCTTTCCCGAAGGGATGACTGGCGTCTTGGACGACACCGCGCTGGGTCACTCTTTCGTGGCCGACATTGAAACGGTGCCGACACTCATCCGTTTCGAGGACGGAAAAGAGACGAAGCGCGCTATCGGGTGGCACCGCGGCGAGTGGGAAGCGGTGTCGGGCGTGAAGAGCTTGGCGCTCGATCTCCCCGAGCAGCAACCGGGTTGCGGATCTCGCTCGGTCGAGCCGGGTGTCTCGGAACGGCTTCGGGTGCGCTTCGGAGAAACGGTCATCCGCTCTCGAAAAATCCATGTCCCCGACTTCCAGGATGAGATCGAAGCGTGCTTCGACCGCGGATGGACGGATGGACTTCCCGTCGTGCCTCCGACCCCGGAGCGGATCGTGCGTATGCTCGATGGCACCTCCCGCGCGTCGGATGAGATCGTTGGTGACGTCCCGCCCAACCTCGCGCCATGCACGGTCGAGAAGGTGGCGATCAACGCGGTGCTCGCTGGGTGCAAGCCGGAATACATGCCCGTGGTGTTGGCGGCTCTAGAAGCGGCACTCGAGCCGAATTTCACGCTGCACGCGATCGTGTGCAGTACTTGTTTCAGCTCACCGATGATCGTCGTCAATGGACCGATTGCCAAGAAGATCGGCATGAACTCCGGAGGGAACGCTCTCGGCCAAGGCAACCGTGCCAACGCGACCATCGGCCGCGCGCTCAACTTGATCGTGCGCAATGTCGGCGGCGCCCGACCGGGTGAGATCGATCGCGCCACCCTCGGGGCTCCGAGCAAATACACCTTTTGCTTCGCTGAGGATGAGTCCGATGAAGCGTGGGAGCCGCTCGCGGTGTCCCGAGGCCTCGCCCGAGGACAAGATGCGGTGACGCTGTTTCAAGGCGAAGGGATTCACGG
>JAJCXL010000547.1 GCA_029263435.1 Acidobacteriota bacterium
CCCGTGGTGAAAGTGGGGCTGCATTCGAGGGGCGATGCATCCCGGCTGACTGCGTTGCTCCTCCCTCAAATATGCCCAATATTCTCGAGCAGTCCCCAAGTCGCGCCTTGTCAGCCGGGCGCCTCGACCCTCTCGGTGCGACGCCGCACTTTCACCACGGACTGCTAGCCCGACGTTTCGACTTGACAACTCGGGATCTCACCCGCAACATCTTAAGTTGGGGGAAGGTTTTGGCACCACCTGTTTCATCCGACAAGCGCAACCACGCACGCTTCGTACCAGACGGCGTCGTCTCGCTGGCGATCCATCAGGGCGACTTCATTCCGCCGGCCTATGGCATCGTGCGCGACATGTCCGAAAAAGGCGTGCGGATTCTCTCCGACCGCGTCTTGTGGCAAGGGCAGCGGCTTCGGTTGAGCATTCGCTTCGAGTCGGAGCCGGAGGTTTTAGAGGTCCGGGGCCGCGTGCGCTGGCATCAGCCGGGAGATTGTGACGACGGCGCTTCCGAGGGGTCCTCGACCGGAATCGAGTTCAGCTTTTTGTCGGATTCCTCTGGGGCGCGGCTCGCTGAGGTCTTGCGCTCCAAGCGTTTTCGCCCCCAGGTCGACCCACACGATGACAACCGCGTCTTCGCGCCGCTGACACCTTATCTCGAGCGTGTCGCCGACTTATTCGTCGACCGAGCTCCCCGGTCGCGCAAGCCGTAGCGCTTCGCCGAGCCGTTCGAGCCCGGCTTCCAGCCGGTCCGTCTCCATCCCGTAGCCGAGTCGAAACGCGCCTGGAGCTCCAAAAAATTTCCCTGGAGCGACGAGCGCATCCCGCTCCAGAAGGGCGGCAATGAGCCGATCCATTTCCTCCTGAGTCGCATCCTTCCAGTAAACGAAGCCGACGGAGCCCGCGACCGGGCGAACCCAAGACAACGCCTCGTCGGCTTCGACGAAGGCGTGAACGAGCTTGCGATGCGCGTCGAGGCGCTTTGCGAGCGGCCCCAAGATATTCTCCGCGGCATCGAAAGCGCGCAGCGCCAGGCGCTCGCTCGCATGGACCATCTTTACGGAATAAAGATCCATGATCCGTCGAAGCCGGCTCGCGGTCTCCTCCTCGGCCAGGATCCAGCCCGCGCGGACCGCGTCGAGGCCGTAGGCTTTGGTGAGACTTCGCGTCGTGATGAAACGAGGAGACAAGCCGGCGGCGGTCGTTACGCCGTCCGCGGCGAGCCACTCCAGGTAGACCTCGTCGATGAGGACGTGGAAATCTCGGTCCATGGCGAGCTCGCCGAGTCCTTGTAGATCTTGCGGCGTCATGAGCTGTCCGGTCGGGTTATGGAGGTTGGACAGCACCACGAGCCGGGTATGAGGCATCAACTTTTGTTCGATGCGGTGCACGTCGACACGAAATTTCTCGTCTCGGGGGCGCTCGAAGAAATCGATCTCCGCGTGGAACATGGACGGGACGACGTGGAGCGGCTCGTAACAAGGGCGCTCGATGACGACGTGGTCACCCGGCTCCAAGCAGAGAGCAAAGACCATGTGGTTCGCCATCGAGGTGCCTTGCGCGAGAGCGACCGAGGCCCCGGATACGCCGTAGCGAAAGGCGATGCGATCGATGAGCGGTGGCCACCCCTCTTCGTGCTCCTCAGTGAGCGCGAAGTCGTCTGGGGTGACACCCAACGTTTCTAGCGTCGGGGTAGTGACCCCGCTCGATGCGAGGTTGTACCGGACCTGGTGATGCTGTTTTGCCCAAGTGATGTAAGGACTGTGCTTCACCGCGTTCTCCGTTTCCAGAAGTAGTCATTGGGGATGCCGGCTAACATCCGGCCGCTTTCGATCGCTGCGTTGACCGGGCTCGAGAGGATCGGCCCATGCCTTCGGGCGCGCTCCCGCGTCGGCGACAAAAGAAGCTGGCACCCGTATTCGGGTCTCTCGCGCTGAGCTCCCTAAAGCACCTGGCGCCGATGACGAGCATCGTTTCGTCGAACTGACCGAGTCTTCGATCGTAGGTGGTCGTGGTCGTCAAGTCTCGCGATTGTCTCACATGCTAGTCTGAGCGCATGTGGCGGCGGGTCCTCTTTGTTGCGAGCCTTTGGCCTCTCGCCGGTGGGTGCACGGCTCGCCTGGAGGCGCCGGCATCTTCTTTGACGATCATGGACGTGCAGGGAGACGGCCTGCGCTCACCCCTCGAGCGAGAGGCCGTCAGGCTCGCCGGCGTGGTCACCGCGGTTCGAGCGGACGGTCGCGGCTTTTGGATCCAAGACCCGACCGGTGACGGCAATCCCGAGACGTCCGATGGCGTGCTCATTTGGGATCGCTCCGAGGTGGAGCCTGGAGAGATGGTTCGAGTCAGTGGCACGGTCGCGGAGTTCGTGGGTCGAGACGGCGATCGCTCGCTCACCGAGATCCTCGAGCTCAGCGCTCTCGAGATCCTCTCGCGCAACAACGCGCTCCCCGAGCCCGTCGCGCTGTCGCCTCTTCCCGACGTCTCGATCGAAGATGCCATTCGCTACTGGTCGCGTCTCGAGGGAATGCGGGTCTCGCTGAAGCGTGCGCGGGTCGTCGGCCCGACCAATCGCTTCGGTGAGCTCGTCGTCGTCATGGGGACGGGCGACCTGCCGGACCCGCACGTCTACGTTCGTCCACTCGCGGGAGGGCGCGTCGATTACAACCCCGAGCGCATTTTCCTCGACGACACTATCGCTCCCACTCCCGACGCGCGCGCAGGAGATGCGGTTCACGACATCGTCGGCGTCGTCGACTACTCATTCGGAAACTACAAGCTCCAGCTTCTGAGCCTGGATCATCAGCGAGGCGCGCGCGTCGTCGCCGGCCCCCGGCAACTTGGTGGTGTCGCGATCGCGAGCTTCAACGTCGAGAACCTGCTGAGGGGCGAAAAGAATCTCGACCGAAAGATCGATGCACTTTCCGCCTTCATCGAAGAACCGTTGTTGCTCCCGGAGATCCTCGTGCTGCAGGAAGTGGAAGACGAAGGTGTCGTGAGTCGTCTCGGGGCTCGGGTCAACGATCGGGCGAGCACGCGCTATGTCGCCAAAGCGATGGGAGGCTCGGACGGACGGGGCATCGAGAACGCTTTTCTCTACGATCGCGACCGAGTCTCGCTCCTCGACGCTCATCTATTATCAGGACCTCTCATCGAGCGAGCCTTCGGCTCTTCGAGCCCGAGTCCGGGCCGCGAGCCTTTGGCGGGGCGTTTTTCGGTCGGCGGAATCGAGCTCGTCGTCATCGGCAACCATTTCAAGAGTAAAGGGGGAGACGACCCGTTATTCGGCGCCGTTCAGCCCCCCAAGCGCCGGACGGAGGTCCAAAGAAAAGCGCAGGCCAAGGCGCTTCGGGCCTACGTCGATGAGCTACTCCAGGACGACGCGGATGCGAGGATCCTCGTCGCCGGCGACTTCAACGATTTTCCTTTCGCCGAGCCGGGAGAGGGACCGACTCATCCGCTCGGGATTCTCGAGGCCCATGGTCCGCATCGCCTCGAAAACCTCATCTCGAGGCTCGACTCCCCGTATACCTATATCTTCGAAGGCAACGCGCAGGTTCTCGACCACATTCTCGTCTCCCCGGGGGCCGAAGCTCTGGTCGAGGGGTTCGAGATCGTGCACGGAAACGCCGACGAGCCCGCAGCCCCATCCGACCACGACCCTCCGGTCGTCCGTCTTCGTGTGCCGTAAACATCTGTATTTTCATTACTTACAGCAAATTTGCATCTTCTCGCAACGAGTTGAAAGAAAAGCACCTCTTCCGTCGTCTAGTGGGTGTCGGGCCAGCCGCGACCGAGTACGACGCAACAACGCGTTATGCTGGGGTTTCTCATGGATGCGGACCGAGATGCGCTGGCCCGGTATCTCGATGGTGATGAAAAGGCATTCGAAGAGCTCGTGGTTCGGTACGAAGCGAGCGTGCGCCGGGTCGCTTCCGGCATCGTTCACGATCACGCGCTCGCGGAGGACATCGCGCAGGAGACTTTTCTCACCGCCTATGAAAAAGCAGGCTCCTATAGAGGAGACGGCACGGTTCGGAGCTGGCTCATGAGCATCGCGGTACGACGGGCGTTGGACGAGCTTCGCCGGCGCTCGCGCCAGGCGGCGATTCCGTTGACCGAGCTCAACGAGCCCACCGGTACGCCCCACTCGCCGTTGGAGGCCTCGTGGGAATTGAGACGAGCGCTGGCTCTTCTCACCGCCGACAGCCGCGCCGCCTTGGTGCTCAGGGAGATCGAAGGCTCGACCTATCGCGAGATCGCGGACGCATTGAGGTGGCCCATGGGGACGGTGGCAACCAAGCTCCACCGAGCCCGGATGGAGCTTCGGTGTGTCCTTGCGGAGACGAAAGATGCAGTGCCTAAAAACTGATAGCCGGCTATCCGCGTGGATGGATGGAGAGCTCGAGCCGGGAGCGGCTAGCGACGTCGCGGCACACGTCGAAGCTTGCGCCGAGTGTGCCGATTTCGTCGACGCGTGTCGATCGGTACCGTTGCCTGACGTAGAGCCCGACCCAGGCTTCATCGTCCGGTTCCGCGAAGCTAGAAGCGCTCGTACGAGCGAGCCTCTCGCGGGCTACCTGACCTGCTTGAAGTGGAAGAAGCTCGCGTTCGGCCTCGTTCCGTTGGCCGCGGCGATGCTCGTCGCGGCCATCCTCGTCGTTTCATCGACCGATGGCGATGCCATCCAACAGATCGAGCTGGAAGCTCTTGGCGATCCGGTCGCCCTTGAAGCCGGCGCCGAGTCCGTTCTGACAATCGCTATCGAGCCGTTTCCCGACGAGCTTCCTTAAGCTCGAGAGGACATTCACGAAGGAGAATCGACATGGTGACAGCTGCCCGAAAGTGGATGTCGATAACGCTGGTCTCGACCCTCGTGCTCGGCATCGGCGCCGGTATCCTCATCGATCGTCTGCTACTCGTGCCGTCGGTTTTTTCCAGCGATCGCGTTGAGCGCCGCGGAGGCCG
>JAJCXL010000548.1 GCA_029263435.1 Acidobacteriota bacterium
TCGGGTTTGCCCGAGCTGTGGACACTACAAAGGCGCTCAAGTCATGGAAGTCAAGGAAGCGTAGGTGTCAGACCGCCTCGGTCGCGAAGGGCTCCGAACGTATCGTCGAGCCCACCTTTCGCGCTCCGGCTGACGGGCCACGCGCACGATTGCGCCGCGGTTCTTCTTTTCTTTTACCCAATACTCATTCATCTCAGCCCTCGCGGGCCTTATTCAAAATTTGGTAAGACACTAAGTCGATGACGCGTGCAGGTAAACTTGCGTTTCTCTTCCCCGGACAGGGCTCCCAAGAAGCTGGAATGGGGCGGGAGGCGTGTGAGACCTATCCGGAATCCCGACTCGTGTTCGACGAGGCCGATGAAGCGCTCGGATTCGCGCTCTCGAAGTTGTGCTTCGAAGGGCCTGACGAACAGCTCAGGTTGACCGAGAACACTCAGCCGGCGATTCTCACGACCAGCACCGCTATCGGCGCCGCTTTGGCTACCGCAGGGCTCGAGCCCGATTGTGTCGCCGGACACAGCCTCGGCGAGTACTCCGCCCTCGTCGCGGTCGGGGCCCTCGACTTCAAAGACGCGGTTCGACTCGTTCGAGCCCGGGGGCGCTACATGCAGGAAGCCGTGCCGGTCGGGGTGGGCGCGATGGCGGCCATCGTCGGTCTAGCTACCGACGTCGTCGAGGCCCTCTGCCGGGAGGCCGCGCTCGAAGAGGTTCTCCAGCCCGCGAACTTGAACGGTGGCGGACAGGTCGTGATCGCCGGACACACCGCTGCCGTTGCGAGGGCCTGCGAGCTCGCGAAATCGAAAGGCGCGCGCCGCGCGCTACCGCTGCTCGTGAGCGCTCCTTTTCACTGCCCGCTCATGGAGCCCGCGGCCAAGAGATTGAGTGCCGACTTGGAGCAGGTCCGCTTCTCAGACCTCAATGCGCCTTTGTACACGAACGTCGATGCGAGCCCGATTGAGCGAGGGGCCGAGGCGCGGACGGCACTTGCGAGGCAAGTGGTCGCACCCGTGCGGTGGGAAGAAATCATCCAGAGAATGGACGCAGAAGGCGTCACCCGCTTCGTCGAGGTCGGTCCCGGGCGCGTCCTTTCCGGTCTCGTGAAGAGAATCGTGAAGGGTGCCGATACCATTGCCGTCAGCACTCCGGAGGGAGTGCGGCAAGCCGCGGAGGTGTCCGTTGTCTGAGTGGAACGACAAGGTCGTTCTCGTCACCGGTGGCACGCGCGGCATCGGGCGCGCGGTAGCAGCGAGCTTTGTTGCTCGAGGAGCCGCGGTGACGCTGACCGGACGAGATGAGGCCAGTGCCCAGCGGGTCGCCGAGAGTCTCGGCGAGAAAGCGTCGGGCGTGGCGATGGACGTCACGGTTCGCAAGACCGTGGATGAAGCCGTCAAAGCGATCGTGACGACGCACGGCCGTATCGATGTGCTCGTCAACAACGCGGGCATCACTCGAGACGGACTGCTGATGCGGATGCCGCTCAGCGACTGGGAGTCTGTTCTAGATACCAATCTCAACGGTCTCTACCATTGCAGTCAGGCCGTGTTGAGGCCTATGATTCGCCAGCGTTCGGGCCGGATTATCAATATGAGCTCGGTCGTTGGAGTCATGGGCAATGCGGGGCAAGCGAATTACGCCGCGTCTAAAGCCGCGATGCTCGGATTCACCAAGGCTTTGGCGCGCGAAGTCGCGTCGCGCAACGTCACCGTCAACGCGATAGCCCCAGGCTATATCGAAACGGATATGACGCGGGATCTTCCCGATGACGCGACGGATGCGCTCCGGGAGGCCATCCCACTCAAACGGATTGGCCAGCCCGAGGATGTGGCTGCCGCGGTGTTGTATCTCGCGTCGGAGGGCGCGAGCTACGTGACCGGGCAGGTGTTGCAAGTTAACGGTGGTTTGTACATGTGAGGAGGACTTCATGAGCTCGATATCGGATAAAGTAAAAGGCATCATTGTCGAACAGCTGAGTGTAGACGAGGACCAAGTCACCGAGGACGCGTCTTTCGTTGACGATCTCGGGGCGGACTCGCTCGATCAAGTCGAGCTCGTCATGGCTTTCGAGGAGGAGTTCGGCCTCGAGATTCCGGATGAGGACGCGGAGAAGATCACGCGTGTCAAAGAGGCCGTGTCCTACATTACCGAGAACTCGAAATAGATCGGGGATCCGGTGAGTCGAAGAGTCGTTGTCACTGGCGTGGGGTTGGTCTCCGCGCTGGGCGTCGGGACCCGTCCCACTTGGGAAGGGCTACTCGCGGGCAAATGTGGGATCGGCCCTATCACTCATTTCGATGCGTCCGAGTTCAGCGTTCGGATCGCGGCCGAGCTCCAGGGCTTCGATCCGCTTCAGTTCATACCCAAGAAAGACCTAAAGAAGATGGACGTCTTCATCCAGTACGCGATCGCTGCGTCCACCTTCGCGATGGAGGAGTCGGGCCTCGAGGTCGATCCGGACAATGCGGATCGGGTGGGGGTCTTTCTGAGCTCGGGCATTGGCGGCTTCGCGACGATCGAACGCGAGCACAAGGTCTTGCTCGAGCGCGGCCCGCGAAAAATCTCCCCGTTCTTCATTCCAGCGATGATCATCAACCTTGCGGCGGGGCACGTCTCGATCCGCTTCGGTGCCAAAGGCCCCAACTCGGCAACGGCGACGGCATGCTCCGCGAGCGCTCACGCGATTGGCGACGCCATGAAGATCATCCAACGCGATGCGGCGGATGTGATGATTGCCGGCGGCTCGGAAGCGGCGATCACCGCGATGGGCGTGGGTGGCTTCGCTGCGATGCGTGCTCTTTCGACGAGAAACGACGAGCCACAGCGAGCGTCGCGGCCCTTCGACAAGGAGCGTGACGGCTTCGTCGTCGGCGAAGGCGCGGGCGTGGTCATTCTGGAAGAGCTCGAGCACGCGCGAAGGCGCGGCGCGAAAATTCTGGCGGAGCTCGTAGGCTATGGGATGAGCTCGGACGCGTTCCACATGACAACGCCATCCGAGGATGGCGACGGTGCCAAGCGGGTGATGCGGCACGCCCTCGCGGACGCGAAGATCTCACCGGAGGCGGTCTCCTACGTCAACGCTCATGGGACGTCGACTCCCTATAACGATCGGACCGAGACGAAGGCAATCCGAGCGGTTTTCGGCGAGCACGCGGACCGTTTGGCGGTGAGCTCCACGAAATCCATGACCGGCCACCTCCTGGGAGGGGCGGGCGGGTTGGAAGCGGGTATCACGGTCCTCGCGGTCATCGAGCAGCGGGTTCCCCCCACGATTAACTACGAGAATCACGACCCGGACTGCGATCTCGACTACGTGCCCAATGAAGCACGCGCGCTCGCGATCGACTACGCGCTGTCGAATTCTTTCGGTTTCGGAGGTACCAACGCCGCGTTGATTTTCAAGAGGCACGACGAGAGCTGATCGGGCACGCCGAGCCGTGAGGAGGAACGACACGACGGTCGAAGAGGTGAGTGGATGACGACGGGGGTTGTTCTTAGTGATGAGCTCAAGCATCACGAGACCGGGTCCGGTCACCCTGAAGCGCCGGCTCGGATCGATGCCGTCACCAAAGCGGTAGCTCATCCCGCATTGGCGGGTCGGCTCGAGACCTTGGCTCCCCGAGCGGCTGCGCGAGAAGAAATTCTCATGATTCACTGGGAGCGGCTCTATCGAGAAGTGGTCGATAGTGCGACCCGTGACAAGACCCTGCTCGATGCCGATACTGTCGCGAGCCGCCGGACGGCTGAGCTCGCCCATCTCGCGAGCGGCACGGTTCTCACCGGGGTCGAAGCCGTCATGAGCGGCAAAGTAGACAACGCATTCGCATTCTCACGGCCGCCGGGCCACCACGCCAAGCCCGACAAGGCGATGGGTTTTTGCGTGTTCAACAATGTCGCGATCGCAGCTAAGTTCGCTCAGCAGCGTTTCAAGGTGACGAAAATCTTGGTCGTTGATTTCGACGTTCATCACGGAAACGGGACCCAGAAGGCGTTTTACACCTCACCCGAAGTTCTGTTCGTCTCGACCCACCAATGGCCGCACTATCCGGGTACGGGCGCGCTCTCGGAAGTGGGGAAGGATGATGGAGAGGGTTTCACGATCAACGTCCCCATGAGCGCAGGGATGGGAGATGCCGAGCTCGTCCGAGTTTTTCGCGATATCGTCATTCCCGTCGGTCGAGAGTTCGCACCCGAGCTCATCTTGGTATCGGCAGGATTCGACGCACACCGAGACGATCCATTGGGCGGAATGTGTGTCACGAAGGAAGGCTTCGGCCGAGTGTCGGAGCTACTCGTCGGCCTCGCGTCGGATGTCTGCTCGGGAAGGACCGTATTTGCACTCGAGGGCGGGTATAACCTCACCGCGCTCGAAGAATCGATCGTGTCGAGCCTCGGTGCGCTGAGCGGCGTCGGAGCGCAGAACTTCGAAGACGAGGATGTCGATGACTCTCTAGTGAAAGGCGTCCGTGAGGTTCACTCTCGATATTGGAAGAGTCTCGCGACCTGAGGACGATAGAAATGGCGACGAAGAAAAACAAGCGCGGCGCTAAGAAAGCTGCGAAGAAGACCGTAACGAAGAAATCAGCCGCGAAGAAGTCACCCGCGAAGAAGAAAACCGTGGCGAAGAAAGCTAGCTCGAAGACCGCTAAGAAGAAAGCGGGCAAGAAAGCGGGCAAGAAAGCCGCTTCGCGCATAGCGGCGAAGACGCCGGTAGCCGCAAGTAAAGCGCAGCGCTCGAAAAAGACGGCCAAGCCTTCGAAGAAGGCCCCGCAAAAAAGCGCCGCCGGGGCCAAGAAAAGCACACGGCCCGCTCTCGCGATCGCCACCCAACACGTGGATTTTCTCAGTTACAAGGTCGAGCAGCTCCGCAAGTTCTACGGAGAGATTCTGGAGCTTCCCACGCAGACGACGGACGTCGACGGGTTGAGCTATGTCGTCGTCAAGACTTCTGGAAGCTCCACCTTGGGGTTCATGCCGCCCCACCCCGATATGCGGGGAGAACGCCCGATCCCGCGAGAGCCGACGCTATATTTCGTCGTGCGCGACGTGGATGACGCCTATAGACATTTGAGCGAGAAGGGGGTTGCGTTCATGGGACCCCCGGAGGAGATGCCGTGGGGTTTCCGGGTGCT